>NZ_JBLKKY010000016.1:0-69096 GCF_059438195.1 Paraconexibacter sp. | reverse complement strand
GCGACGCCCGGCCCGCGTGGCTCGCGGCGACGCGCGCACCGTCGTCCGCCCCCGGCAGCCCGGAGTCGATCGCGGCCGCCGCGTGCAAGACGGTGGACCAGCTCGTCTCCTTGAGGACGAGCATGTCCGCGAGGAGGTGGGCGATCGCCTGGAAGCCGCCGATCGGCCGCCCGAACTGCGCGCGCTCCTTCGCGTAGGCGACGGCGATGTCGAGAAGCGCGTTCGCGGCGCCGCAGCCCTCGGCGGCGGTCGAGACGGCGGCGACGCGAAGGGCGACGGCGAGCGCCTCGCCGACGTGCGGACCGCAGATCGCGGCGTCGGACGGCACCTCGACCTCGTCGAGGAGGATCGCGCCCGACTCGCGGCTCGTGTCGAAGCCCGCCTCGGGTTCGAGCCGGAGCCCACTGGCGCCCCGCTCGACGATGAAGACGCCGAGCCCGTCGCCGGTGTCGGCGACGACCGCTATCGCACCGGCGCGCGCGGCGAACGGCACGCAGGTCTTCCGTCCGGTCACGCGCCAGCCGCCCGCGACGGGCCTGGCCCGAGCCTGGAGATTCGCGAGGCTCCAGTCGCAGTGCTCTTCGACGACGGCCGCCGTGCAGACCGGCGCCCCGCCCGCGAGCCCCCGCCCCCAGGTGTGGCGCTGCCCCGCGTCGCCCGTCGTCGCGAGGACGCGGGAGGCGAACGCGGTGTGCTCGGCGAACGGGAGCGGAACCGCGTGCGCCCCGATCTCGGCCGAGACGATCACCGAGCCGACGACGCCGAAGAGGTCGTCGTCGTCGCCGGTCCCGAGCTCGAGCCAGCCGAGCTGCCCGACCCCGCGCCAGAGGTCGCCGATGGCTTCGTCGGTGAGCGCGCCGCGGGAGCTCGGGGGTGCATGCCGGTCGAGGAACCCCGTCGCTGAGTCGCGCAGTGCCGTCTGCTCGGCGTCGAGCTCGAGATCCATCTAACCGCTCCTCGGGAGGCCCAGCAGCCGCTGGGCGATGATGTTCCGCTGGATCTGCGCGCTTCCGCCGTACACGGAGGCGGCGCGCCCGTAGAGGTAGGCGTCGCGGAGGGCCGCCGTCCGGTCGTCGGTGTGCGCGCTCGTCGCCGCGGGGCCGAGAACGGCGAGCGACGCGTGCCCGATCTCCTGCTCGGCCATGCTGAGGAAGAGCTTGTCGACCGAGCTCTCGGGGCCCGGGCCGCTGCGCGCGGCGTCGCGCCCGAGACTCCTCGTCGTGTGGTGGCCGAGGACCTCGACCGCGACGTGCGCCCGCGTGACGGCCGCCGCGACCTCGGGCAGCTCGAGGGCGGGGACACCCGCCCGTGTCACCGACCGCGCCCGCCGGATGAGCCCGTCGAGCTGCACGCGCAGCGTCGCCTGCCGGCTCGCCGCGTAGGTCCCGCGTTCGTGCCCGAGCGTGTGCATGGCGATCGCCCAGCCGCCGTGGAGCTCCCCGAGGAGGTTCTCGCGCGGCACGCGGACGTCGTCGAGGAAGACCTCGCTGAACTCCGGGTCGCCGGAGATGAGCGTGATCGGCCGGATCTCGATGCCGGCCGACTCCATGTCGACGAGGAGATACGAGATGCCCTTGTGCGCAGGCGCGTCGGGGTCGGTGCGCGCGAGCACGGCGCACCAGCGCGAGAACTGCGCGTAGGAGGTCCAGGTCTTCTGGCCGCGCACGACGAAGTGGTCGTCGCGGACCTCCGCCGTCGTCGCGAGCGACGCGAGGTCCGAGCCCGCGCCGGGCTCGGAGAACCCCTGGCACCACAGCTCGTCGGCCGCGAGCAGCGGAGGGAGGAGACGACGACGCTGCTCGTCGGTCCCGTGGGCGATGATCGACGGGCCGACGACGTCGAGCCCGACGAAGCCGGGGAGCTGCGGCGCGCCGGCGAGCGCGAGCGCCTGGCTGACGATGACCTGATCCATCGCGCTCCCGCCCCGGCCGCCGTCCTCGACCGGCCACGAGACGCCGACGAGACGCGCGGCAGCGAGGCGCGCCTGCCACGCGCGGAGCGCCGTGACGCGCTCGGAGAAGTCGACGCCCCCGACGTCCGGCGGCGGGATCTCGGCGAGCGCCGCCTCGACCTCGGCGCGCAGCACGCGCTGGGCGTCGTCGAGCGCGAGCCTCATGCGGACACCGCCTCGTCGGACCGTCCGGTCTCGGCGTCGACCGTCGCCCGGATGCGGGCGCGGAGCTCGAACTTGCGGATCTTGCCGGTCGCGGTGCGCGGCAGCTCGTCGACGAGCTCGAGCCGCTCGGGCAGCTTCTGCTTCGCGAGCTTGTGCGCGAGCAGATGCTCGGCGAGATCGGCGAGCGTCGGGGCCGCGCCGTCCGACGGGACGACATAGGCGCAGGCGCGCTCGACCATCACCGGGTCGGGCATCGCGACGATCGCGACGTCGGCGACGGCAGGGTGCTCGAGGAGGAGGTCCTCGATCTCCTTGCAGCTGATGTTCTCGCCGCCGCGGATGATGAGGTCCTTCTCGCGTCCGGAGATCGTGAGGTACCCGTCGGCGTCGAGCCGGCCGAGGTCGCCGGTGCGGAACCAGCCGTCCTCGTCGACGCTCCGCGCGTTCACCACCGGGTCGAGGTAGCCGAGGAGCTGCTCCGGTCCGCGAACCCGGATCTCGCCGGCCTCGCCCGTCGCCGCCTCCGCGCCGTCCTCGGTGAGGATCCGCAGCTGCGCGCTGCCGATGACGCGGCCGTCGGTCGTCGCGCGCTTCTCGAGCGGGTCGTCGGCGGAGCCGCCGGTCACCGTCGGGAACTCGGTCGACCCGTACACCCGCACCGCGGTGCAGCCGAGCCGCTCGGTCGCGGTGCGGATGAGCTCGGGCGAGACGTCCGCGCCGCCGCAGGCGAAGACACGCAGCGAAGAGACGTCGCTCTCGGCGAGATCGGGGTGGTGGGCGAACTGGTGGAGGAACGGCGTCGCGCCGACCTGGAAGGAGCACCGCTCGCGAGCGATGAGGCGCAGCGCCTCGCCCGGCTCCCAGACGTCCTGGAAGACGACGGGCGCGCCGAGGAGCACCGGGAGGTGGAGCCCGTAGAGGACGCCGGTGATGTGCCCGATCGGCGAGGGCATGAACACGACGTCCCGATCGGTGAGCGAGTACAGGTCGCGGATCGAGCGGTTCTCGTACCCGAGGGTGTTGTGGCTGTGGACAGCACCCTTCGGGTTCGACTCGGTGCCCGAGGTGTAGAGGAGGAGGACCGGATCGTCCGGATCGCAGTGAACCCTCTCCTCCTTCTCGGAGTCGCCGGCGAGGAGGCTCGCGAGGTCCGTGTGCTCGCCGGTGTCCGGGCGGACGACGACGAGGTGCTCGATGTCCTCGACGAGCGAGACGAGCCCGCGGGCCATCGCCGCGAAGTCGAAGCCGCGGAACGTCGAGGGGACGACGAGGACGCGCGGCCGGGCCTGGCGGAGCATGAAGACGAGCTCGCGCTCGCGCAGGATCGGCATGAGCGGGTTGCTCACCGCGCCGATCGCGAGGACGGCGTGGTGGAGGACCGCGGCCTCCCACCAGTTCGGCAGCTGCCAGGCGACGACGTCTCCGCGACCGACGCCCATGCGGCGCAGCGAGGAGGCGAGGCCCCGGACGTGCGCGTCGAGCTCACCGTAGGTGAGCCGCGTCCCGCCGTCGACGATCGCCGTTCCCTCCGGGTCGCGGGCGACGGCGTCCTCGAGCAGCGACGGGAGCGGGCGGTCGTCCCAATCCCCGGAGCGGCGGTGGCGCTCCGCCGCCTCGGGGACGGGAGCGATGTGCGCCCAGCGGCTCACGACGCCGTGGGCACGCTGCCGGGCGCGACCTTGCCGTTGCCGTCAGCGGCCGCCGGAGCCGCCGCGCCGGGGGCGAGGTGCTCGGCGAACCAGCTCGCGGCGTGGCGCCCCGTGACGTTCGTGTCAGCGCGGTCGGAGTAGATGCTCATGTGGCTCACCGCCGGGAGGATCTGCAGCGACTTGTGCGGAGACGGGACCCGGTTGAAGACGTCGATCTCGAGGTCCCAGAGGGTGAGGTTGTCGCCCTCGGCGACGATCATCATCACCGCGGTGTCGAGGATCCGCGGGATGAACGGGTCGACGTTGTAGTTGAGGAGGAGCTCCGCCGACTCGATCGTGTTCCAGTGCTCGTGCAGCGGCGCCTCGGTGCGCTTCAGCTCGAGGAAGACCTCGTTCGTGTGCGGGAACGGCCATGTCGACAGCTCCTCGTGGGGCGTGCGCGTCGTCATCGGCCACGTGCCACCCTCGCCGTCGTAGCGGGCTCGGCGGTCCGCGAGCAGCGCCTCCTCGAAGCGGCGGAACGGCAGCTCGCCGTGCGCCCGCTTCATGTTCATGTAGCCGTCGACGACGGGGACGACGCTCACGACGGCCTTCAGCCGCGGCTCGATCGCGGCGAGGACGAGGACGTGCCCGCCGCTGTAGGAGATGCCGAACGCGCCGATCGCCTCCGGGTCCACGTCGTCCCGACGCTCGACCGCGGTGATCGCGTTCCGGTAGTCCTCGATCTGCATCTGCGGGTCGACGTGCTGGCGGCGGGCGCCGCCGCTCTCGCCGAACCCGCGGTAGTCGAATCCGAGCACCTGGACGCCCTGCGTGTTGATGACGCGAGCGACGTGCGGGAGGACGATCTCCTTCACGTAGCACCACCCGCCGCCGGCGACGACGGTGGGCAGCGGGCCCTCCGCGCCGTCGGGCCGGAACAGGGTCCCGACCAGCGTCTCGCCTTCGCTCTCGAACTCCACGCGCTCTTCCATCGTTCCTCCAGGGACGTTCCGCCGGCCGCTCACCGGCACCGGGCCTTTTCTCGAACGTAGGCGGGCCGTCCGGAGGTGGCGGTGTCTCATCTTGCGACACGCTCCGCGTCACGAGTCGGCGAGCCGCGCCGTGATCGCCGCCGCCTCGACCCGGTTCGCCGCGCCGAGCTTGCGCAGGACGCGCGGCACCCATGCCTTCACCGTCTCGGGCGAGACGACGAGCTGCTCGGCGATCTGCTTGTTCGAAAGCCCGCGCATGATGAGGAGCGCGATCTCCGCCTCGCGGTCGGTGAGCAGGGAGCGCAGGGCTCCCGGCCCGCCCGGACCGGCCGGCGCACGCGGGAAGACCTCGCCGCGACCGCGGTCGGCCGGCAGCGCGATCGGGGAGCGGACGACCTCGTCGAGGAGCGCGTGCGCGGACCCGACGACCTGCCGCAGCTCGGCGTCGACCTCATGGGCACGGGCGCGCAGCACGAGACGCTCGACGCCGATCTCGACGAGGGCCGCGAGGCTCGCGATGACGCCGAGGTCGTCGCCGAGTGCCGACCCGTCCTCGCCCCGGTCCGCGACGACGAGCGCGAGGGCCCGCGTCTCCGGAGCGACCGCGGCGAGGACGGGCGCGGTGAGGCCAAGGGCGGGACCCACCGTCGTCCGATGCCCCGTCCGCGCGCCGATCCACGGCCGACGCACGAGATCGACCTCGACGGTGTCGGGCGCGAGCTCGAGCGGCTGCTGGAGGACGCGCCGTCGGAGGAGGTCGCTCGCCGGCTCCTCGAGCGGGTCCGTCGCGTCGCTCGTGAGCCGCCGTCCGTCGACCCCGAAGACGACCGCCCGCGTGAACTCGTAGCGCTCGCAGGCGAGCGCTGCCGCGCGGGCGAGCAGCTGCCCGACCGTCGTCGCGCCGCGCAGCTCACGGCGCAGTCGCGGCAGCTCGCTCACCCACGCCGGACCGTCCCCCGTCTCGCCTCGTGTCGCGCGCATGTCCTGCGATTGGCGCACGCCCTGTCCGCTCCGGGTTGTCCGACATTGAGACACCGGGTCGACGCTCCGTCTTCGCAAGGTGAGAGGCAGCCATCACGCCACCCTGGAGGAGACGTCCATGACCGGAAGCACGCAAGACGCCACGCTCGAGAGCGAGGTCCTCGACGACAACGGCGTCGCCGTCATCTGCCCGACGCTCAACCACACCGGCAACCAGACGGCGCGCCAGGAGGAGATGCTCCGCTGGTACCGCAACGTGCTCGGCCAGCGCCCGACGCTCGAGGCCGAGCCGCCGGCGACGCCGTTCAAGGGCGTCTGGACGTCGAACGACCACATGCACCACCGCATGGGCTTCTTCGCGATCCCGGGCGTCGAAGGCGACTTCTCCCCGAAGACGCCGGGCGTCATGCACACGGCCTGGGAGTACGACTCGATCGACGACCTCCTCGCGACGTGGGAGCGCCTCCAGGGCCTCTCGATCACGCCGTCGTTCTGCGTCGATCACGGCATCACGTTCGCGTTCTACTTCCACGACCCGGACGGCAACCTCGTCGAGCTGCTCACCGACGCGTTCGGCGACCACGAGCGGTCGAAGGCGTACATGGCCTCGCCGGAGGTCCGCTCGAACCCCCCGGGGATCCCGGTCGATCCCGCGAAGCTCCTCGCCGCGCGTCGCGACGGGATGCCGCTCGAGGAGCTGCACAGCCGCGCCTACGCCGGCGAGATGAAGCCCGACGACCCGGGCGCCGCCGTCAACCTCAAGCTCAACAAGGACTGACATGCGAGCCGACGTCGTCGTCATCGGATCGGGCGTCGGCGGCCTCTGCGCCGCGGCGCTCCTCGCCCGTGCCGGGCGCCGGGTCATCGTCCTGGAGAAGGAGGCGCGGATCGGCGGACGGGCGGGGACCGACCCGCACGACGGCTTCCTCGTCGGCGCGGGCGCGGTCGCGATCGAGCGCCACGGCGCGATGGAGGAGGTCTTCGACGCCGTCGGCGCGCCGTTCGGCGTTCTCGTGCCGGAACGCGGGGTCGTCCTCCGCGTCGGCGGAAAGGACATCGAGACGACCTCGCGCATCGGCGGGCATCTCTACGACCGGGTACTGCGCCCGGCGTTCTCCGCGTCCGCGCGCCGGCTCGAGCGCGAGCGCGAGGCCGACGGCCGCGACCCGTCCCTGCGCGAGTGGCTCGGGCGTCGCACGTCGAACGCCCGATTGCACCGCATCGCGCGCAACATCTCCGCCGGCTTCTACTCGCTCAACAGCGACGAGGTCCCGGCGCGCATCCTCCTGCACTACCTCGCCTCGAAGAGCGCGTTCCGCGAGATCGGGTTCCATCCCGAGGGGACGATCGGGCCCCTGCGCGCGCTCGCACGTTCGGTCGAGCGGGACGGCGGCGAGGTCCGCGTCGGGACGACGGTCGAGTCGATCGTCGTCGAGGACGGGCGCGCGGTCGCCGTCACCTCGCGCAGCGACGACGGGACAGTGCGGATCGACTGCTCGCACGTCGTCTGCAACGCCGGGCCTGAGGTAGCCGTGGACCTCTGCGGCCACGACGTCGTGCCCGCTGACTACGCGGACGAGGTTCGGCGGCGCGTCGTGAACGCGCCGATGTTCTCGATCAACTTCGCAAGCCGTCGCCCGCTCACCGGCGAGAGCGCGATCCTCTTCTTCGCCGACACCGAGCGCGTGTGCGCGGTGTCACACGTGACGAGCGTGAGCCCGGGCATGGCGCCGCCCGGGTGGTACCTGCACGTCGCGAACGCCGTCCCCGTTCCCGCCCTCGGCGCCTTCGACGAGGAGGTCGAGCGCACACGGGCCCTCGACGAGCTCGCGACGCACCTCGACGGGTTCCGCGACGCGACGCTGCTCTCGGCCCCGCTCGAGTGGCCGGTGAAGGTCCTGCCCGGCGACGAGCTGCCACCGACGACCCCGATCACGGGTCTCTGGAACGTCGGCGACGCGGCGCGCGGCTACGCGGAGATCGGCATGCAGGGCTGCGCCGCGAGCGCGCTCGACGTCGCCCGCAGAGTCCTCGCCGCGCCCCGCGCCGCCGACCTCGCCTCGCGGGCGACACCGGAACCGGTCGGGACTTCCCTGCCATGACCCATCCGCCGCTCGACGAGGTCGACCGAGCGATCGTCGACCTCCTCGTGCGCGACGGCCGGCGCACGATCCGCGACATCGCGAAGCAGGTCTGCCTCTCCCCCGCCCCGGTCCAGCGACGGGTGCAGCGCCTCGAGCGCTCCGGCGTCATCGCCGGCTACACGGCGATCGTCCGCCACGACAGGGTCGGCCCCTGCCTCGAGGCGTTCACCGAGCTGCGCTACGCCGGCGACGTCGACATCGACGACATCTTCCGGTCGCTGACCGACGAGCCGGAGGTCCTCGCCGTCTACACGACGGCCGGGAGCGCTGACGCCCTCGTCCAGCTGCGGGTGCGCGACGCGGCGCATCTGCAGGACGTCATCAACCGGCTGCGCCGGCGCGGCCGGGTCACCGACACGAGGACGAGGATCGTCCTCGAGCGCCGCGAGGGCGCGATGTCCTCCTGAGAACGGCTCGCATCCCCTCCCGAGGGCGTTCGCTCAGGACGCCTCCGCGGCGACCCGGATCGCACGACCACCAACCGCTCGCCGGTGGCCGGCCCGCAGGACCCGGCGCGCGACTTCCTGCCCGTTGGCCGCGCTGGCCTGGAGTCCGAGATCCGCGAAGGCCCGCGTGGAGTCACCGACGTTCCACAGGTTCGCGATCGGCGTCGCCGAGTCGAGCTCCTGGCCGGCCCGCACGAGCTGGGCCCAGCGGATCGGCGCGGCGATGATGCGCGCGTCGTCGAAGCCGTCGAGCTCGCGTCGCAGCTCGGCCATCGTCGTCGCGAGCTCGGCCTCCGCGTCGTAGTCGCCGAGCGCCGGGATCGGCACCGCGAAGGCCTGGTAGAGCTCCCAGCCCTCGGGAGCCGACTCCGGGCAGACCGACGTGATGTGCGCCAACGCGCACAGGCGCGTCGTATCGCCGAAGAAGAT
Source organism: Paraconexibacter sp. (assembly GCF_059438195.1). Classification (NCBI taxonomy): domain Bacteria; kingdom Bacillati; phylum Actinomycetota; class Thermoleophilia; order Solirubrobacterales; family Paraconexibacteraceae; genus Paraconexibacter; species Paraconexibacter sp. Next base: position 60,357 of record NZ_JBLKKY010000016.1, on the reverse strand, counting down.
GAGCCCTGCGTCGGCGTCGAGCAGGCGGGCGCGGCTCGCGATGTGGATGTTGAACATCGGCGCGGCGACGACCCGCTCGCGGACGAGCGCCACGTAGTCGGCGGGAAACGCCTCCTCGCCGCACAGCGCCACCGCGACGTCGGGCCCAGCGCTGCAGACGACGTGCTCGCACGCCACGCGCACCTCCTCGCCGTCACGGCGGACCACGACCTCGCTGACGCACCCGTCGTCACCCAGCGTCAGGCCGACCGCCGGACTCGACAGCCAGACGTCGCCGCCGTCGCGCTGAACAGCCCGCGCGAGGTCGCGCATCGGGCCGATCGTCCCGTACGGGCCGAATCCGAACCGACGGAATCCGCTCTTGTGCACGAGGTAGTGGAACATCACACGCGCCGGCAGCTCGTCGTGGTTGACGGCGTAGAAGCCCGCCGAGAGATTGCGGAAGAGCTGGTGGACGGTCGCGTTGGACGTGTACCGGCCAACCCATTCCGCGAGGGTCGGCTCTGGGCCATCGGCCTTCGATCCCGCGCGCGAGAGGCGCTGCAGAAGCGCGCCCCCGCGACGCATGACGCCGTCGAGCAGCAGGCGGCCGAGCAGGTTGTCGGTGCGCAACGTGCGGCCCTTGATGCGCAGGACGACGCCGCCTGGCGGCTGGCGCACGTCGAACGGCGCTCCGACGGCGCGGAACACGTCCTCCATCGGGCCGCCGAGCTCGATGCCGACCGCGCCGGTGTTCACCAGGAAGCCGTCGATCTCTTCCGTGGAGCCCCGGCCGCCGACGCGGTCCTCGCTCTCCACCACGAGCACGCTCTTGCCGGCGTGGGCGAGCAGCGCGGCGGTCGAGAGCCCCGCGATCCCGGCGCCGACGACGACGACGTCGCGATGCTCGCTGTCGGCGGACCTCGGTGGTTCTTCACGCATCAGCCACTCCCTTCGGACGTCGGCCCACGAGCGGCCGGACGCTCGGGAACCTAAGGTCGCGCCTGCTCGCGCGCATGTCTCATGTTGGGACACAGGCCCGGATGGGGGGCACGTAGCGTCGGACCAGGCTCGCACCGCGAGATCCAGGTCGATCTGACGGAGGCACTTCGTGGCGTTCAGGGTTCAACAGGCATGCGCGGCAACCGGATTCGGAATGCTGCTGCTCTTCTTCGCGGGCTTCTTCCTCTCCGGCTTCATCTCACCACCCGACCCCCAGGCCTCCGCGGAGGCGATCGCCCGGATGTTCGAGGAGGATCGCACGGCCATCCGGATCGGCCTGTATCTCTGCGCCATCGGTGCGGCGCTGCTGGTGCCGTTCGCCGTCGCCTTCTTCCGGCAGCTGCAGCGCGGGGAAGGTCGTCAGTCACCGCTGCCCTGGGTGTGGCTCCTCTCCTGCACGCTCTTCTCGCTCGAGTTCCTGTACCTCATCTTCTTCTGGCAGGTCGCCGCGTTCCGCGAGGATCTGCCGGCGGAGACCGTTCGCATGCTGAACGACCTGGCGTGGGTGCCCTTCGTCGCCCTCGTCTCGACCGCCGTCGTCCTGGTCGGCGCTCTGGCGCTGTCGATGCTCAGCGACCGGCGCGCGAATCCCGTCTTCCCGCGTTGGCTCGGCTACTTCAACCTGTGGGTCACGTTCATGTTCACGCCAGGAAGCCTCTGCGTGTTCTTCAAGGACGGCCCGTTCGCGTACAACGGCCTGCTCGCGTGGTACGTCCCTGTCACGGTGTTCGGAGTCTTCTTGATCCTCAACACCGTCTACCTGCTGCGCGCGGTCGGTCGAGAGCACGAGGAGGAGCCGTCAGAGGCCTTCGATGAGAGGGGCGCTCCTGTTGAGATCGAGGACCTCGCGCGCGAGCTCGAGGATCTGCGTCGGGAGCTCGGACGTGAGCGCGAGCCCGTCGGCGCGACGGCGGTCGAGCACGGATGAACGTCCTCCACTCGACAGCGGCTCCGCCGGAGCCCGCGATCGGTGACGTCCTCGAAGGCCGCCTCGACACGCGCGAGCGCCGCATCCCGGGCGAGGTCGGGACGTGGATCTTCGTCTTCGGCGACTTCCTCGTCTTCGGCCTCCTGTTCGGCGTCTTCCTCTACTACCGGGGTGAGGACCCGACGCTGTTCAACCTGTCGCAGTCCGAGCTGCATCGGTCGTTCGGGGCGGTCAACACCCTCCTGCTGCTGACGAGCTCGCTGTTCGTGCTGAGCGCCGTGGAGGCGGTGCGGCGTCGCCAGGACAGGCTCGCGCGCCGCATGCTCGTCCTCGCCCTCGGGTGCGCCGCGATCTTCTTGGCGAACAAGGGGTTGGAGTGGGGCATGTTGCTCTCCGACGGGCACACGCCCGCGGCGAACGACTACTACATGTACTTCTTCATCATGACGGGCCTGCACGCCTTCCACGTCGTGCTCGGCTGCGTTGCGCTCTGCGCGATCTACGTGCTGTCACGCAGGGAGCAGATGACCCGGAACGAGTTCGCCTTCGTGGAGGGCGGGGCCTGCTTCTGGCATCTCGTCGATCTCCTGTGGGTCGTCCTGTTCGCGCTGCTCTACCTCATGCACTGAACCAATGGCCGCCGACCTGCGATCGATCCTCCTCCGCTGGCCGAGCGTCGTCTGGCTCGTTCTCATCCTCGCGTCGGTGATGTCGTGGGTGCTCGGAACTCAACACGGCCTCGCCGACGCTGAGGCCGCGACCACGATCGTCCTCGTGGTGACCTTCATCAAGGTGCGCCTGATCGGGATCCACTTCATGGAGCTCAAGGAGGCCGTGCTGCCGCTGCGCCTCACCTTCGAGACGTTGTGCGTCGTGGTCGGCGTGATGGTGCTCGTGCTCTACCACGCGTGACCCGCTCGGGATCACCACCTGACCGCATGCGCGACCTCGCGACCGACCGGGGCTCGGAGAGCTGATCGCGGGAGGCCGCGTAAGACGGCGGGGCGGTGGCCGTTGTGCGGGCATGACCATCACACGCACCATCCGCACCGGGCTCGCCGTCGTCGCCGTCGCCGCCGGGCTCGCCTCCACCACGACCCCCGCCGTCGCCTTCCAGTCCGCGGGCTCCTTCAGCACCCAGGGCCAAGATCGCCAGGTCGCCTGGGACCACGACGCCTGGAAGAAGTGCTGGGCGACGACCTACGCGCAGTGGCGCGAGGACGGCGCGAGCCCCAACGTCGCGTCGACCGCCGCCGACCTCACGTGCGGCGAGGCGCCCTGAGCGCGCCATTCGCCGCCCGCCTCTTTGCACCTTGACGGTCAGATCTGGCTGTCGAGGTGCAAAGTGCGGGGCGGTGGCGACCGGACCTCTGGCAATCGCTCGAGCCCGGCAGAGGTCAACCGGCGTGCGCGTGCTCGTGCTCGTGCGCGGTCTCGCTCGTCGCCTGGTAGAGCCCGTGGCTCCAGACCTGGAGGTCGAGCATCGCGCTGACGTAGGCGCGGTCGGCGTCGAGCGAGCCGTCCGCATGAGCCTTGCGCTCCATGACCTCGGCGAAGCGCGCGCGCAGCTCCTCCTCGACCCGCTGGGTGAGCAGCTCGACGAGCCGTTCAGGGGAGCCGGTCTCGATCGCCTGCTCTGCGATGGGGATCACCGGTCCATGGTCGAGCCCGGCCGGCTTGAGCCCGGTGTACGGGGCGCCCTCCCCGGCACGGTGCACGCGCACGACGGTCTCGAAGAGATGCAGGTCCGCCACTTCGCGGACCGCGGGGCCCTGATCGCGGATGCGGATGGCGGCGTCGAACGCCTGCCGCACCTCCTCTTCGCCGTCCTGGGAGACGTAAGCGAGGGCGATATCGACGTCGCCGGCGTCGAGCGCCTGTCTGGCGGCCGTGACGACCGGCCCGTCGAGTGAGTCGCAGTGCGGCGGCACGGGATCACCACCATGGTCGGGGTCGTGAACCCCCACCGTGGCGTCTGCGCGGCTCACTGCCATCCGTGATTCGCCGCAGGAACCCTCTCGGCGGCGGTCCTACGCCGACGCGAGAGCGCCGGCGACCGCCGGCAGGTCCCAGAAGGCGCGCAGGCGGACGATCGCTCCCGTCGGCCCGATGCCGTAGTGGAACGCGCCGTCGTAGCTCGCCGTCACGCCATTCGGAGCGACGATCTCCACCCTGCCGATGAGCATGGCCTCGCCGTCGGTCTCCCAGCACGGGGCGGTGTCGAAGCGCACCGACGCGAGTCCGGCGACGCCCGCATCCCAGAACGCGGCGAGCGCGTCACGGCCGGCGAGCGGCGGCGCGTGCCCGACGGGGTCCTCGACCCGGCAGTCGCTGTCGAAGCAGGCGAGCCAGTCCTCGCGCCGTCCGTCCTCGACCGCCCGCTGCGCACGGCGGGCCGTCGCTGCTGGTGTCGTCTCTGCGGTCATGCATGCCCCCGATCAGTGCGTTACAGGCTGTAACGTTACACTATGTCACGTGCCTGACCACCGACATGGCGGAGCCCGCGCGGCGATCCTCGACGCGACGCTCGCGCTGCTCGCCGACGAGACCGGCACCTCGGCCGGGCTCGCAGAGATCGCGTCGCGCGCCGGATACTCGCGCCAGGCGGTCTACCGTCACTTCGGCTCACGCGCGGGCCTGCTCGGCGCCGCGCTCGCCGAGATCGACGAGCGCGCGGGCGCCGCCGAGGCCGTCGCGTCCATCCGCGACGCCGGGGACCCGCACGCGGAGGTCGCCGCCCTCGTCCGCTGGTGGGCCGGCTACGTCGAGAGCTTCGCCGGCGTCGCCCGTCGCGTCTACCCCGAGCGCACCGTCGACCCGGACGTCGCCGCCGCGTGGGAGGGCCGCATGGACGCGCTCATGGACGTGTGCCGGCTCGTGGTGGGCGACTGCGCCCGCGCCGGATCGCTGCACCCCCGGATGAGCAGGCGATCGGCGACGGAGACGCTCTGGGGACTGCTCTCCATCCCCCTGTGGGACCAGCTGCGCACCGATCGCGGATGGTCCCGCGGCCAGTACGCCGACCGGATGACCCACGTCGCGCACGCGGCGCTGCTCGCCCCAGCCTCCTCGCGCTAGAGCCGGCGAGCACCCGCCGAGGTTGTCGCCCGGGTTCCCAGGACCCGGCGCGGGTTGTGGTCCGTCCCCAAGCGCGCGGGCCCCGTGCGCCCGTAGCGTGAGGCCATGAGCAATCTCGCCGACTTCCTGCGCGCCCAGGCCGCCGCGAACGCCGATCGCCCGTTCGTCCGCTTCCGCGACGAGCGCCAGACCTTCGCCGAGTTCGACGCCGTCACCGACCGCGTCGCGGCGGGGCTCGCCGCCTCGGGAGTGAAGCCCGGCGAGGTCGTCTCGGTCTTCCTGCCCAACCACCTCCGGTTCCTCGAGGCGTGGTGGGGCATCCTCAAGGCCGGCGCGGTGTTCGGCCCGGTCAACCCGGCCTTCACCCGGTCCGAGGCCGAGTTCGTCATCGGCCACTCCGAGGCGGTCGCCGTGGTGACGGACGCCTCCGGCGCCGAGCGCGTCCCCGACGGCATCCGCGTGTACTCGATCGACGACGGGACCTTCGACGAGCTGCGGGCGTGCACCGACGCGCCGCCGACCGTCACGCGCACGCCCGACGACCTCGCGCACATCCTCTACACGTCGGGGACGACGGGGCAGCCGAAGGGCGCGATGCTCACCCACGGCAACGTCCTCGCGAACACCTGGCAGACCGCGGAGCTCGTCCCGCTCGCGCCCGGGGACCGCCTCGGGATGATCCTCCCGCTGTTCCACGCCAACGCGCAGATCGCGACGACGCTCATCCCGCTCATGATCGGGTGCGAGATCGTCATGTGGGACGGCTTCTCCGCCGGCAAGTTCTGGGACATGGTGGAGGAGCACGAGCCGGTCTCGATCTCGGCGGTCCCGACGATCCTGTCGGCGCTGCTCAACACCGCCGGCGACCGCGACCTCTCGACCACGTCGCTGCGCTACGTCATCTGCGGCGCGGCGCCCCTCTCCGAGGAGATGCTCCGCGTCTTCCAGGACCGCTTCGGCATCCGCATCCTCGAGGGCTACGGCCTCACCGAGACGACCTGCGTCGCCTCCATCAACCCCTACTACGGCACCCAGAAGCCCGGGTCGATCGGCCTGCCGCTCCGCGGCCAGCAGATGGAGATCCGCGGCGAGAACGGCACTCCCCTCCCTCCGGGCGAGCGCGGCGAGATCTGCATCAAGGGGCCGAACGTCATGCCCGGCTACTTCAAGAACGAGGAGAGCACCGCCGAGTCGCTGCGCGACGGCTGGCTGCACACCGGCGACGTGGGCATGGTCGACGAGGACGGCTACTTCTTCATCGTCGACCGCACGAAGGACATGATCATCCGCGGCGGCGAGAACATCTACCCCCGCGAGATCGAGGAGGTCCTCTACCGCTACGACGGCGTGCTCGAAGCCGCGGTCATCGGCGTCCCCGACGAGCACCGCGGCGAGGAGGTCCTCGCGATCGTCGTCCCGAAGGACGGCGTCGACCTCGACGCCGACGCCGTCCTCGAGTTCACGCGGGAGCAGCTCGCGCGGTTCAAGCACCCGCGGGAGGTCGTCGTGAAGGACGAGCTGCCGAAGACCCCGACGGGCAAGATCTCGAAGCCGCCGCTGCGCGAGGAGTACGGGCACTGGGCGGCGAAGCGGTAGGGCGGACCTGGCGCTGCACCGAGCCGAGGCCCCAGCGGGCGGCCTCCCCATCCGAGGGTAGGGTCGGGCCATGCTCACCGCGCGCACCCGCATCAGCGTCCCGCCGCCCGAGCCGGAGTCGATGGGCTTCGGCACGCTGGCCCGGCAGCGAGCCTCGCTGTCCTGCGGAGAGGTCGCCTACCTGCGCCACGGCAGCGGCCCGCCCCTCCTGCTCGTCCACGGCATCCCGACCAGCAGCCGCCTGTGGGAGCCGCTGCTGGGCGACCTCGGCACGCGCTTCGACTGCATCGTCCCAGACCTCCTCGGACTCGGGGAGTCCTTGCCGGCGCCGGGAGCCGACGTGGCGAGCCCGGGCCAGGCCGACATGTTCGCCGAGCTGCTCGACGGCCTCGGCGTCACGGACCACCTCCTGGCCCTGCACGACCAGGGCGGTGCGCACGGCCAGCAGTACCTCGTCCGCCACGGCGAGCGGGTCCGCGCGATGGCGCTCTGCGACGTCGCCTGCTTCGACAACTGGCCGGTGCCCGTCGTGGACCTGCTCATGGGCGCCTCCCGCGTGCCGGCGGTGATGGGCGTCCTGTCCAACGCGCTGCGTCCCTGGCTGTTCCCCTTCTCGTCGACCACCGTGCGCCGCCGCATCCCCGACGCGCTGTTCGACGACTGGGTCGCTCCGCTGCGCGCGGGCGGCCGGCGGCTCGAGGGCTGGTGCTCCTACACCCGGTCGCAGGACAACCGCTGGACGAGGGACGCGGTCCCGGCGCTCCGCGCCTTCGACCGCCCGGCCAAGGTCATCTGGGCGGCCGAGGACCGGTTCGTGCCGCCGTCGTGGGGACAGCGGCTCGCCGACGAGGTCCCCGGCGCCCGCGGCGAGGTCACGCTCCTGCCCTTCGCCGGGCACTTCTTCCACGCCGAGGTGCCCCGCACCGCCGCACGCGTGCTGCTGGACTTCTTCGGCCAGGCCGTCGACACGTGACCGACCGCGTGGGATGTGCCTGCTCGTCCCGGGCAAGCACTCGGTCGCCGTCCGCGCACGGCGCGGTTCAGACATCGCCGGGTGTTAGCGTCCCTCCCATGGTGGACCTGGGAGAGACATTCGACGGCACGTTCCCCTTCGACCCGCATGTCAGCACGGCCCCCGGGTTCCGCATGCACTACGTCGACGAAGGCGCCGACTCGGGGGGACCGCCCGTGGTCTGCCTGCACGGGGAGCCGACCTGGGGCTACCTGTATCGCAACTTCATCCCGCCGCTCTCGCGGACCAACCGCGTGGTCGTGCCCGACCACATGGGGTTCGGCAAGAGCGAGACGCCGCAGGACCGCGAGTACACGCTCCGCACCCATGTCGAGAACCTCACCGCGCTGCTCGACGAGCTCGAGCTGACCGACATCACCTTCGTCGCGCAGGACTGGGGCGGTCCCATCGCCTGCGCCTACACCGCCCAGCATCCCGAGCGGGTGCAGCGGCTGTGTCTGATGAACACGCTCTCCTTGCTGGGGAGCGTCGCCGCCGGGGGCGAGGACCTCCAGCACCTCATGGGCTCGCGCTGGTTTCGCTGGATCGACGAGGGCTATGAGTCGGGCCGCACCGAGTCCGTGCTCGGCAACCTCGGAAGCACCGTGCTCGACGTCATGAAGATCATGAACTTCGAGAACTCGGCCGTGATCGACGACACGTGGATCCGGGCGTACTCGGCGCCGTTCCCGACGCCGGAGTCGTGCAAGGGCGGGATCGCCTTCCCGCTCGACGCCTACCTCAACCGCATGGCGGACTACGTGGTCGAGATCCTCCCGGGCATCGACGATCTCAAGGCCAAGCCGGCGATGTTCGCCACGGGCATGAAGGACCAGGCCGTCCCGCCCGGGATCGCGATCAAGGACTTCCGCGCGATGTGGCCGGCGGGGCCGCTCGTGGAGCTCGCCGATGCCGGCCACTTCTGCCAGGAGGACGCGCCGGAGACGCTGGTGGCGCTGATCCAGCAGTTCATGCAGATGACGTCCTGAGACAGGCGCACGCCCCCCGGTCGTCGGCGAGCCTCCAGCTCCCGCGCCGGCCTCCCCGTCCCCTCAGCGTCCGGCGTCCTGCGCCACGAGGCGCAGGTAGCGTGAGACCGCCTCGGCCCGGTTGGAGGCCCGCAGCTTGCGCAGCACGTGCTTGACGTGCGACTTGGCGGTCCCGTGGGCGATCACCAGCTGCTGAGCGATCTCGGCGTTGGTGGCGCCCGTTCCCATGAGGGCGAGCACCTCCCGCTCGCGTCGCGTCAGCAGCGACTCGAGCTGCGAATGGGCCGACAGCTCCGGCGCGACCATGCGCGCAGCGGCGGTGACCGCCGCGCGGCCGGTTCGCTGCCCGCCGGCCACGATCGCCACGCCGCTGGCCGACAGCTCGTCGAGTACCGACGACGTCGATGCCAGCATCTGCTTGACGTGCGCGCGCTGGGCCTCCACGCGCTCCATCAGCGTGGCGCGCTCGACCGCCCACGCGAAGCCCTCGGCGAACGCCCACAGCAGGTCGCGATCGACGGCGTCCACGGGCCGCCCGGTGACCCCTCGGTCGGCGTGCACGAAGCCGATCACGTTGGCTTCGAAGACGACCGGCGCGGCGACGTAGGACGTGGTGCCGAACTCGCGCACGAAGGGCTTGAAGGTGCGGGCGTCCTCGACCGCGTCGTGGACGATCGCCGGCGCCCGGCGACGCAGCATCTCGGTCTCGATGACCATCCTGGTGAGCGGCAGCGGCTGCGCGCTGGCGAAGTCGAGCAGCTGCGCGGCACGCTCGGCGTCCCCCTCGACGTGGACCCCGGTCGCGACGAGCGTGGAGTCCTCGACCCGGAAGACCACGCAACGCTCGACGCCGCAGCTGCGACACAGCTCCGCCGGCGCGAGCTCGAGCAGGCGCTGCATCGTCGTCGCCGCGTGCAGGTGCGTGAGCCCCTCCTGCACCGACATCAGGCCGTGCAGCCGGCGCTGCGCTCCGTGCTCGCGCAGCTCCCGCTGGCAGCGGTACATGCCGGCGATGAGCATCGTGGTCGCCTCGACCGGGTGCCTGGAGCCGGGCGCGTTGAGGTGGTCGAACAGCGCGTCGACGCCGGACTCCAGCAGTCGTGCGACGGCATCGGGATCCGTCCCGTCCACGGGCTCGGCGAACGCCGGGTCGCCGGTCAGCGTCGCGGCCTGTCGCAGCAGCGCCCGAGCGGACTCCAGCGGCTCGCGGCACCCGCGGTCGCGACGTGCTCGCACGGTGCGCCGGTTCGGGCGCTTGGCGACGGTGGCAGCGGCGACCCCTCCCGGTGACATAGCACCAGGCTAACGTGCCTTCGTCACGATTTCCACCAGTGATCAAGGGTGCTTTCGAACCTGGCGTGAATCGCGCCTAACATGCACCGGGGCCCTGGGCACAGGGTCCGGGCGTCGTCCTAGCCGACGAGCTCGCCCAGCGGCACCCCCTCGTCGTGCAGACGGCCCTTGTCGACGGGCGAGCCGGTCGTGAGCGCCTTCCTCCCGAAGACGAACTCGGCCGGGCGATTGACGGCGTCGACGGCCAGGAGGCGGGTGCCCGCGAAGTAGAAGGCGGCGAAGCTCCGGCCGTTCTCGGCGTCGCCCCGGATCACGACGTCGTCGAAGCCCTGGGAGAGGCCGGCGATCTGGAGCTTGAGGTCGTGCTGATCGGACCAGAACCACGGGAGCTCGTCGTAGGCCCGCGCCTTCCCGCAGATCGCCGCGGCGGCGACCTTCGCCTGCCCCGTGGCGTTCTGCACCGACTCGAGTCGGACGCGGCGGCCGTACCGCGGGTCGTAGTGCCTGGCGCAGTCCCCGATCGCGTAGATCCGCTCGCCGCTCGTCCGGCAGTGCTCGTCGACGGCGATGCCGTCATCGACGTCGAGACCGGCCTCGGCGGCGAGCTCGACGTTGGGGACGATGCCGGCGCCGATGACGACGAGGTCCGCAGGGTGGTCGCTCCCGTCGTCGCACACGACCGACCGCACGTGCCCGTCCCCCTCGAAGGTCGTCACTCCCACGTTCGTGACGATCTCGACGCCCTCCTCGCGGTGCACGCGCGCGTAGAAGTCGGACACGGGCTCGGCGGTCACCCGCTGCATCACCCGGTCCATCATCTCGAGGACCGTGACCCTCATCCCGAGTCTCCTCAGGACCGCGGCCGTCTCGAGCCCGATGTAGCCGCCGCCGACGATGACGGCGTTCGCCCCGGTGCGGACGTCCGGGCGGATGCGCTCGACGTCGGCGATGTCACGCAGGTAGTGGACGCCGGGCAGATCGCTGCCGGGCAGCGGCAGGCGTCGGGCGCGCGAGCCGACCGCGAGGACGAGCGCGTCGTAGGGCACCCGCTCGCCGCCGGCGAGGAGCACGGCCCCGTCGTCCGGGGCGAGCGACTCGACGCGGCACCCGGGCCGCAGCTCGACGTCGATCTTCTCGTAGGCGGCGGCCGGGCGGATGAGGATCTCGTCGAGGCTCTTCTCCCCGGCCAGGTACGCCTTCGACAGGGGCGGCCGGTGATACGGGACGGCCTGCTCCTCACCGAGGATCGTGATCGCCCCCTCCCAGCCCGACTGCCGCAGCGAGGGAGCGATCTGCGCCGCCGCGTGGCCGGCGCCGACGACGACGCAGCGTGGCTCACCCACGGGCGCTCGCCTCCCGGCTCAGTGCTGCCCGAGGGGCAGGCGGACCGTGATGCCGTCGAGCTCGGGCGACATCTTGATCTGACAGCCGAGCCGCGACTGCTGGTCCCGGGCGTCCGTCAGCTCGAGCATCGTGTCCTCGTCGTCGCCCATGGACGCGAGCTTGTCGGCCCAGGCGGGCTCGACGTGGACGTGGCAGGTCGCGCACGCGCACACGCCGCCGCAGTCGCCGTCGATCCCCGGCACGAGATTGGCGGTCGCCGCCTCCATCAGGCTCTCGCCGTCGGCCACCTCGACCTCGTGCGTCTCGCCGCCGTCGGCGATGAACTTGACCGTTCCCATGATCGTCTCCTCCCCGGCTCAGGCGTCGATGCGGACGGGCATGCTGAGGTAGCCCTTCACGAAGGACGACGGGACCGGCGCCGCGTCGCCGGTGACGACGATCTGGCCGGGCTCGGGCCAGCGCTTCAGGATCTCCTCCCAGAGGATCCGCAGCTGCTGCTCGGCGAGGCGGTTGCCGACGCAGCGATGGATCCCGAAGCCGAACGAGACGTGTCGCCGGACGTTGTCGCGCTCGATGTCGAGGCTCTCGGCGTCCGCGAAGATGGACTCGTCGCGGTTGCCCGAGATGTACCACATGACGACCTTGTCGCCCTTGCGGATCTGCTTGCCGGCGAGCTCGACGTCCTCGATCGCGGTCCGGCGCATGTGCGCGAGCGGGGTCTGCCAGCGGATGAACTCCGACACCGCGTTGCGGACCAGGTCGGGGCGGGCGCAGAGCTTCGCGTACTGCTCGGGGAAGCGATTCATGGCGAGCACGCTCCCGGTCATCGAGTTGCGCGTCGTGTCGTTGCCGCCGACGATCAGCAGGAGCATGTCGCCGAGGATGTCCTGCGGGGTCATGTCCTCCGCCGCCGGGTTGTGCGCGAGCATGCTGATGAGGTCGCCCCTCTGCTCCTCGGCGCCGCGCTGCTGGAAGAGCTCGCCGAAGATGGCGCCGGCGCCCATCAGCTCGGCGGTGCGCTCCTCCTCGGTCTCGACGATGCCGCCGACGCCGGGGATCGTCGTCGTGAGATCGGACCAGCGCGTCAGCTGGAAGCGGTCCTCGATCGGCCAGTCGAAGAGCGTCGCGAGCATCTTCGCGGTGAGATCGAGGGACACCTTCTCGACCCAGTCGAACTCCTCGCCGATCGGCAGCGAGTCGAGCACGTCGCCCGTGCGCTCGCGGATGAGGTCCTCGAGCTTCGCGAGGTTGTCCGGGGCCACCGCGGGGGATGCGGCCTTGCGACGCGGGGTGTGCTCCGGCGGATCCATCTGGATGAAGGCCGGGAGGTCCGACGTGAAGATGTCCATGATGAGGACGCCTCCGTGCCGCGAGGCCGAGGAGAACTCCTTCGGGTGCCTCTCGACGAACATGATGTCCTCGTGACGCGTGACGGACCAGTAAGGGCCGAACTCGCTCTCGGGGCAGTAGCTGACGGGATCCTCCGCCCGCAGCTTGGCGAAGATCGAGCTGTAGCTGCCATCCACGAAGGCCTGCGGTGAGCCGGGGTGGAGCTCGGTACTCGACGAGGGTGGGGTGGCGGTCATCTTCTGGTCTCCTTGCAGTGAGTCACGGCGCGCTCTCACGCCTCGACGGACACCGGCGTGCCGATGTCGCCTTCGTCGAGGGACGGAGGGGACGAGGGCGGGTCGCGAACCTGCCGCCGACCTGGCCTCTCCTCGCTCCGACGTGCGTGGGCCACACGTTCGCCGACGCCTCGCTGCCGCGCCTCTCCCGCGGGGGTCATCTTCGGTACCCGCGCGGAGTGGGGACGTCAGGGGATGGGCCGGATCCGCGACGGACGCGGTGCGGCAGCGCTCACGACACCGATCGGAGACGCTCACGCTGAGCGGGAGCTTCTCCGATGACCGGCCCGCGGGTCAGCGCGCGGCGTCCTCGCCGACCCGCTCACGGGCGGGGACCTGCGCGAAGAGCGCCTCGGGGGCGCGGCCGAGCGCGGCCACCTGGGTCGCCGCGGCGCCCTCGGCGAGACGGTCGACGGCCTGCTCGCCGCTGACGATGGCGGCCTCCACGCCGGCGTGGGCGAAGTAGTCGCCGGCGAGCGCGATGCCCTGCGGCATGTCGCGGTGCACGGAGTTGAGGGTGGCGTAGTGGCCGGGGCCGGCGATCGACAACCCGCGCTCGTAGTGGAAGAGCTCCACGAAGTCCGGGTCGGGGGCGGGGCCGTAGGCCTGCGTGGCGGCGTCGATCGCGGCCTGCGTGATCTCCTCGTCGGTCATCGTGGCGAGCGGCGGCGTGTAGAAGTAGACGCCGACGGCCTCGCCGCCGGGCGGCACCGTGCCGGGGTGGCGGTGGCTCTGCAGGACGGCCGCTCCCCACACGGCCTCGGGCTGGTTGGCGGGCAGGGCGACGCTGATCCGCTCGCCCGGGTACGGGTTCTTCTTCCAGCACACCTGCGCGTGGGCGTACTCGGAGTACTGGCAGCCGCGGAGCTTGACGATCGCCTCGTCGCGCACGAGCCCGTCGAGCAGGTCGGCGCTCACGCCGGGCTCGGAGGCGATGACGACGCCGTCGACCTCGTGGATCTCGCCGCCGGCGGTCACCGCCCAGCCGGACGCGGTCCGCGCGAGCTCCTTCGCCGGGGCCGAGGTCCGCACGTCGAGGGTCGGCGTCCCGGCGATGAGCCAGTCGGAGATCTGGCCGACGCCCCCCGGCGGGACGGAGAGCTCGAGCTTGTAGAACTGCTGCAGGATCGCCTGGAAGAGCGGCGTCGACAGCCACGTCATCGGGACCGCGTAGAGGAACCCCATGTACGGGACCGTGATGTAGTCGTGCCCCTTGTCGCCGAGCACGCGGCGCGACCACGTCTCGAGCGTCTCGCCGCGGTCGTACTTCGCGAGGTCCCGGCCGTCGAAGCACGACGTCGGGCCGCGTCGCACGAGCTGCGACGCGACCCCGGCCGCGATCCTGAGCTTCTCCGCCGTGGAGAAGACGGGCAGCTTGAGGAAGCTGATGACTTGATCGAAGCCGACCTCGTACCGGGAGCCGTCGGCGTCGATGACGTGCGTGCGGGCGTCCCACGGCACGAGCTCGTCGTCGCGGCCCAGCTCCTTCAGCAGCGCGTTCGTCCGCGGGTAGATGCCGCCCATCAGGAACAGCGCGCCGGAGCCGAGGTTGAACCCCTCGCGGTGCTTCTGCTGCGTGCGGCCTCCGATCTGGTCCTGCGCCTCCAGGAGCAGCACCTGATGCCCGCGCTTGCCGAGCGTGTAGGCCGCGGCGCACCCCGCGGGACCGCCTCCGATGACCGCTGTCCTCATGCGCCGACCGTACGCGCGCCGCACGCCGGAGGCGACCGCGGCCGAAGAGGAATCCGCTCGGCCGTTTATCGGCGGACGACAAGAGCGCTCAGCGGCCGACCGACATGACCTCGTGGAGCAGGAGCGCCGACTCGAGCTCGACCCGGCGCTCGGCGAGACGGCGCCCGAGCAGGTCCTCGGCCTGCCGGACCCGGTAGGTCACGGTCTTCTCGTGCACCCCGAGGCGCTGCGCCGCCCGCACGTGGCTCTCTCCCACGGCGAAGTACGCGCGCAGCGTCTCCCGCAGCCGCCGCGACGGCTCCCGGTCGCCGAGCAGCGGCCCGATCTCGCGCCGGATGAGCGCTCGAGCACGTTCCGGGTCGGCGCTGAGCGCGGCGACGAGCGCGATGTCATCGTGGTGCGTGACGGCATCGCGGCCGCCGAGGACGCCCAGCCGCAGCGCGTCGACGGCCTCGCGGTGACTCGTGCGGAACCCCGCCGCGCCGCGGTTGCGGTTGCTGAAGCCCGCGGCGACCTTCGGCGCCACCAGCCGGCCGATCTGCTCCTCGGACACCGCTGCGTCGGTCATGGCGACCCACACCACCTGCGCCGCCTCGTGGGTGAGCAGCACCGTCGCGAGCGCAAGCCGGCCGCGGATCCGGGTGGCCAGCGCGGAGGCGAGGCCCTCGTCGTCCCCGGGCGGCAGCGCGATCGCGAGGTGCGCGGCCTCGACGTCGTAGCCGAGCTTCGCGAGGTCCTCTGCCCGCCCGCCGGCGAGAGCCTCACGCACGATGTCGGCGGGGGACCGGTCGAGCCCCGCGCTCTTGCGCAGCCGGGTCTCGCGCCAGTGCGCGATCGACTCTTCGGCCATCCGGTCCTGGTAGGCGTCGAAGTCGGCGGTACTGGCCGCGAGGATGGCGCAGGTCGCCTCGTGCTGGTCCTCGGAGGCACCGACGTGTGCCGCCCAGATCTGCCACAGCTCCGCGATGCCGAGCCGGTAGGTGCGCAGCACCGCGACCAGGCCGTCCTCGTGCTCGGCCAGGCGCTCGTAGAACGCGCGCGCCTCGAGCGGCGTCTCCGCCGCGCTCCCCGCGACCCCCTCCGCGAGCATCGACAGGATCGCGCTGGCGTTCGACCGCGCGGCCCGGTAGACCGTCGCCGGCCACGTCGGATCCTGCGGCCGGGACAGCTCGGGCACGTGCCGCAGGACGTGGTCGGCGAGATGCTGGGAGATGGACGAGACGTCGTCGAGCAGCGTCGCCGCGAGCTCTCGCATCGCCGCCTCGGCCTCCACGGGCAGGCCCGGACGGACGCGCCACCGGACTGCCGGAAGGTCGTTCGGCTCGACGCTCACGGAACCAGGCTACGCCGGTTCACGATCCCTCTGCCGGGAGGTCGGCCCACGACAGAGACGCGGTCGTGGCGTACCGGATACCTGGATCGCGGTTGATCCAGACCCCCCCCCCGCGCCGACCGCCCTTGCAGGCTCCGTGCGGCTCCACCTTCCAGTGACGCTCGGCACAGCGCTCCGCTCCCTCGGCCGAGCGGTGCGACTCCCGTGTGAACGATGAGAGGGAACCAGCCAACCCGGTTCTCCGCGAGACCCAGCCCGCCTCGCCGAAGACCTGCACACGACGGAAGCCCTCTGCCGGACTCGAACCGGCGACCCCTTCCTTACCATGGGCGTCTCCCCGGCCCAGGAACCGACGAATCCCCGGCGAACGACATGCCTCAAGGGGTCCCAGGCGACCCCGACGAGGCTCCGCGTGTTCGCACTGAGTTCGCACGCCTCGCCGCGTTCCTCACGACGGGCAGGCACACCCGCAAGCTCCGCCGAGCGTACCGCGCCCTCGACCGCGCGGAGCTCAACCTCCTCTTCGCGCGCACCCGTGTCGATGCGCTCGAGCGCCGCCACCCACGCGCCGCCGACGACGAGCTCGGACCTCCGAGCGAGATCGCCAGCGTCGAGGAGTGGGGCCCGTGCGGATGACCATGGGCGCGCTCCTCACGACAGCCCTCCTCCCCGCGCCGGTCGCGAGTCCGCCCGGCAGATGGGCCCTGTGCCGACCGCTCGACGAGCTCGCGCCGCGACGCATCCTTCACCCGCTCGCACGGGCTCGCGAGGAAGCCGAGCGGCGACTGTCGCACCGCTGGACCTGTAAGCGCGTCCACCGTTACCTCGCCGAGTGCATCGGCCGGCCCGCCCCAACCGCGTCGACGACCGGGCGCATCCGGTGGCGACGCGCCGACCGCGACGTCACCTCCGGGAGCTACTGCAACACCGTCACAATCACCGCAGCGGCCGCGACAAGAACGGCGGCCCACGCGGCGCGCAGGGCTCGCCGCTCCGCAGCTCGCGCGGACGCCTGCATCTGGTGCAGCGTGGAGACCACGGCGGCAAGGGCGAGCGCATCGCTCATGTCGGCGTTGAAGGTGGGGCGGTCCATCGCCCTGAGCAACTCGAGCGGAGGCACCTCCGCAAGGTCCTCGAATCGCTTCCAGCCCATGTCGTGGATGTGGTGGTACTTCCGAAGTTCAAGCATGGCGACCACCGTAGAAGCCTCGACGAAAGTGCCCTCGTGATCTTCTCGAAGCCCCTCGACCGGCTGGTCCTCGAAGGTCGCAAGACCGAGACCCGCCGCCCGGTGAAGACCGACAACCACGGCCGGCTCATCCCGTGCCGCTTCAAGTCCGGCCGAGACTACGCCGTCCAGCGCGGCCGCGGGAAACCCGAGATCGCGCGCATCCGCATCGTGAGCGTCGACGGCCCCGAGCCGGTCGGCCGAGTCGACCAGCGCGCCGCGCAGCGCGAAGGCTTCAAGACCACGACCGCGTTCCGCGATTACTGGATGACCCTCTACGACCACGCGTGGCCGCCGGTCGAACCGTGCAACGCGTGCGACGGGGACGGGACCGTCGACTGCCACGAATGTTGGAAGGAAGCGCCGGCAGGGCCGCTGCGTGTCCACGCACTCGACGCGCACCCGTGCGACCGGTGCGACGCGACCGGTGAGCAGCTCGTCGCCGTCGACGACCAGGACGTCCACGATCGCTTCGAGGATCGGCACGCCCAGACGCTCGTGTGGGTGATCCGCTTCGAGCTCGCCGAAGGACTTCGCCTCCTGACGCCAGCCTCTCGGCCCGCAGGCACTGAGCTCGGGATCACCAACAACCCGGCACGGGCGATGCGCGAAGAGCCCGAGGCGGTCGACGTCGGGCTGCTCGGCCGGCACTGGCGCGAGCAGGCCAGCCGCCGGCACGCCGGAGCGCGAGACCGCCGCTCGCTCGCAGCCGACCTCGCACGGCGGCTCGCTTCGTGAACTACTCAGGCACCACCGGCTCGACCGCTGAGGCGACCACGCGGGACGTCCGCTGCTTGGCGGTCGTAGCGCCTGGGATCTCATCCCACTCGACGTCGAGCTGCGTGTCCCCAGGAATCTCACCGCCGAGCGTGGAGATCCGCCGCGGCGTTACGCGACGCACGGTCCCCTCGACGCTGGTCTGACCGCGCGTGCCGCGGACTCGATCGCCGACCTTGAACATCACCCGATCGTAGGTGAGCGGGAGTTCGTGCGTCACGGGCAGGCGCCAGAAGTCTCCGGGTCGCCGTCTACCGTGAGGTCATGAACTACGAGGATCGCCTTCAGAAAGAACTCGACCGGATCACCGAGCGGGCCAAGGCCGTAGAGCTAAACGAGGACTATCCCGACTCGCCAACGCTCGTTGGGATCTTTAACGTCTGCATGCAGGAGATCGCCGAGATCCGAGTCGCAATTGACCTGCTCCGCGAGCACGTCGGCATGAGTAACGATGCGCCGCCCCAAGACGCGTGACACCTGCCGCCGCGTGCCGTAGCATCCCGGATGAGCGCGAGACCTTCGACGCCGAGCAGCACGAATCGGCCTCGTCTCCTGCGCGTCACGACCTCTCCTCCCCGCCTGACGACACGAGCCTCGCGCTCCCCCCTCGTCATGCGTGACAGCATTCTCACCGCCCGCCGCCGGCAGCACGAGCGCCTCGCAGCGCTCGTGCGTCGCGCCGCGCTCGACCTCCCCGACGACCAGGTCGCCGAGCTCGAGCGCACGGTGCGTCTCGTCCAGGCCGGCGAGCTGAGCGCACGCGATGCCCACGAGATCATCGCCGCCGCCCAGGCCGAGCACCGCCAGGCCGCATGAGTGACCTGGCCGCCACCGTGAGCACGGACGTCTATCTCCACGGCGACCCCGTTCCGCTCCGAACGACGGCGACCGTCGACGCGATCCGCACCCGGCTCCTCGACCTTGCCGACATGGTGAGCAACCTCAGCAACGAGCTCGCGTTCATCGAGCTGCCGATCGACCGGGGCGACACGCGCGACATCGCGCTCGTCTGCATCGACGCGATCTCCGCGATCGTCCCATCACCACGCGAGGACGACGCGTGAGCGGCAAGCGCCCCAGCTCCGCCCGCCGCGGCTACGGTGCTGCGCACCAGCAGCGCCGCTCCCGCGCAGCCCGTGACGTCGCTGCCGGCGCGGCCACGTGCTGGCGGTGCGGCAAGCCCATCGGCCCCGACGAGCCGTGGGACCTCGGGCACGACGACGATGATCGGTCGATCACGCGCGGACCTGAGCACCAGCGATGCAACCGCGCGACCGCGAGCCGCCGGCCGACCGCAGCTCGCAACGAGCCGCACCCCGGTCTCCTCTCGTGACCGCGCAGGGGCGGGTGGGGGGGGGAGCCCCCTATCCCTCTCCGTCGTAGACCGGGGAGTTAGCGCCTGACAGTGCGTACGGGTTCTCAGTTCCCCCCGGGCGCGCGAACGGCCACGAACTTCGAGACGCACGATCGGACCCCGGGCCAGGAGCCGGGACGAGCCCAGGAGGCCCCGAGATGTCCGGACCGCTGCCGGACCCGAACCGCCGTCGGCGCAACGCGCCGACGATCAAGACCTCGCACCTCCCCGCGGAGGGACGCAAGGGTCGAGCGCCCGCCGTGCCGAAGGCGTACAAGCTCGGCGAGGCCGGCACGAAGTGGTGGCGCTGGGCATGGCGCCTCCCCCAGGCGACGCGCTGGGACGACGGCGCCCTGTACTTCGTTGCTCGCCGCGCGCAGCTCGAGGACGAGCTCGCCGCGATCGCCTTCACCGACGACCTCGACCTCGGCGATCTCCTCGCCGGCGCCGACGAGGACGCGATCAAGCGCGTCGAGTTCGCGCTCTCCACGCTGAAGAAGTCAGCGAGCGGCGCGACCGCGCTCATGAAGGAGATGCGCGAGCTCGACAACCGACTCGGCCTCAACCCGAAGGCGCTCGCCGACCTGCGCTGGACGATCGCAGAGCCGGCCGCCGAGGACGCGGACGCGGACGTCCCGCACCTCGACGACTACCGTGCCCGCGTCGGCTGAGAGCGAGGTCCTCCCCGGCTACTACGTCGAGCCCGAGACCGGCGCATGGCTCACGCTCCCGTGGCCACCGGACTTCGAGGACTCCCTCACGATCGGGCCGCAGGTCGTCGCGTGGTGCGAGCGATGGCTGCGCAACCACCTCACCGGCGAGCCGTGGCGCTTCACCCGCGGCCAGCTCCGGTTCGTGCACCTCTGGTACGCGCTGCGCGACACGGGCCCGGTGCCACGCTGGCGCTACCGGTCTGGCGTGAAGCGCGGCGCGAAGGGCGTCGGGAAGGACCCGCTCCTCGCGGTCCTGGCGCTCGCCGAGCTCTGCGGCCCGACGCGGCCGGTGTGGCACCGCGACCGGTGGATCGGGGAGCGCCATCGCATGGCGCTCGTCCAGATCGCGGCGAACTCGGAGGCGCAAGCGACCGACCCTCTGCGCGTCGCGAACGCGATGGTCGACTCGCACATGGCCGCCGAGTTCGGGTTCGACAAGGGCATCCTGTCGACGAAGCTCGAGGGCGGCTCGCGGATCGAGCTCCTCACGAACTCGGAGCGGTCCGCGGAGGGCGACCCGGCGACCGCCGTCTTCCTCAACGAGTCGCACCACATGACCGAGACGTCCGGCGGGCAGGCGCTCGCCGGCGTCGCACGGCGCAACGTCGGCAAGTCGCCCGGCGGCATGGCGCGCGTCCTCGAGATGACGAACGCGCACATGCCCGGCGAGGGCTCCGTCGCCGAGGACTCCTACGAGGCGTGGCAAGCGCAGGCGACCGGCAGGACGCGCCGGCGGGACATCCTCTACGACTCGCGGGAGGCGCCGCCGCACCTGTCGCTGCACGACGAGGACGAGCTGATGGCCGGGCTCGCCGCCGCGTACGCGGACGCGCAGTGGGTCGACCTCGAGCGCATCCGCGACGAGGCGCAGGACCCGCGCGTCCCGCTCGCCGACTCGATCCGGTTCTACTTCTCGAGCCTTCCCGTCGCCGAGGACGCGTGGATCGACCCGCGCAAGTTCGACGACCTGCGGTCCGAGTCGACCGTCGAGGAGGGCGAGCGGATCGCGATGTTCCTCGACTGCTCGAAGTCCTCGGACGCGACGGTGCTCGTCGGGTGCCGGATCAGCGACGGGCACGTCTTCGCGCTCGGCGGCTGGCAGCGGCCACGAGGCGACCGCGGCACCGGATGGCTCGCGCCACGGCACGAGGTCGACGCGAAGGTCCGCGACGCGTTCGAGCGCTGGCACGTCCAGTGGTTCGGCGTCGACCCGTCGCCGGCCCGCGATGACGACGACGAGGCGCTCTACTGGGCGGAGCTCGTCGACGCGTGGCACCGCGACTTCCGCGACGACGTCCTCGAGTGGGCGACACCAGGGAAGAAGGGCTCCGCCGTCTCGTTCGACATGCGCTTCTCGACACCGGGCGGCCGCGACCGCGTCCGCGCGCTCACCGAAGAAGCGGAGAAGACGGCGCAGGCGATCGACGAGGACGCGTCGCTCACGTGGGACGGCCCGCCGATGTTCCGCATCCACGTCCACAACGCGCGCCGGCGTCCGAACCAGTTCGGCGTCGCGATCGGGAAGCAGACCCGCTCGAGCTCGAAGCTCGTCGACTACGCCGTCGCGATGGTCGGCGCGCGCCTCGGCCGGCGGATCGTCCTCAACAGCGGCAAGCGGACCCGGAAGAAGCGCAGCGGCCGCGCCGTGTTCACGTGACGTCAGGAGGTTCGCGTGCCGCTGAGTGCGCAGGCCGCCGCCGACCAGGCGGCGAAGCTCTACGAGATCCACGCTGGCGAGCGACGCCAGCTCGACACGATCCGCCGGTACTGGAAGGGACGCCAGGCGATCCCGGCGGTCATCCCGTCGAGCACGCCGGCGCAGGTCCGGCAGCTCGCGCGGATCGCCCGCGTGAACTTCTGCGAGATCGTCGTTTCGACGCTCGCGCAGTCGACGTTCGTCGACGGGTTCCGCGGGAAGGACGACGAGGACGACCTCGACGTGTGGGCGGCGTGGCAGCGGAACCGGCTCGACGCCAGGCAGTCCGGCATCCATCGCGCCGCGTTCGCGTACGGCGCCGCGTACGCCGTCGTGCTGCCCGGCGACCGCGGCCCCGTGATCCGCGGCGCGTCGCCTCGTCGCCTGACCGCCATCTACGGCGAGGACCTCGACTGGCCGATGTGGGCGCTCGAGCAGCTCGACGGGACGCTCTGGCGGATGTTCGACGAGGAGCACGTCTACTACGTGCGCCGCAAGTCGGACGGCAAGTTCGAGCACGACGAGACGCGGTCGCACGGCAGCCCCGTCGTCCCCGTCGTCCGGTACCTCGACGAGGACGACCTCGACGCCGACGACGAGGTCGAGCCCGCGGACATGATCGCGGGAGTCGCCCGCGTCGACACGCCCACGGGCGGGCAGATCGCGCCGCTCATGCGGCTGCAGGATCAGGTCGACCTCACGACGTTCGGACTCCTCGTCGCGCAGCACTACAGCGCGTTCCGGCAGCGGTACGCGATCGGGTGGGTCGCCGAGGACGAGGCCGAGAAAATGAAGGCGGCCGCCTCGACGCTCTGGACGTTCGACGAGGACCCGCAGGACCTCACGCTCGGCGAGTTCTCGCAGACCGACCTCAAGGGGTACATCGAGTCGCGGGAGGCGTCGCTGCGGCACGCCGCGACGCTGTCACAGACCCCGGTGCACGAGCTGATTGGCGAGCTCATCAACCTGTCCGCGGAGGCGCTCGCCGCCGCCGAGGCGGGCCGCGACCGCAAGGTCGACGAGCGCAAGACGCTCCTCGGCGAGTCGCACGAGCAGACGTTCTGGCTCAGCGGCCGCCTCATGGGGACCGAGGTCCCGGATGACGCCCAGGTCGTCTGGCGGGACACGTCGGCGCGCGCGTTCGCCGCGACCGTCGACGCGCTCGGCAAGCTCGTGACGATGCTCGGCATCCCGCCGCAGGAGCTCTGGGAGCGAGTGCCCGGCGCGACGCGCCAGGACATCGAGCGGTGGAAGCAGGCCGCCGAGCAAGGCGACTCGTTCCGAGTCCTCGCGGACCTCCTCGAGCGGCAGGCAGGAGACGCCACATGAAGCCGCTCGTCTGCGTCATGAACATCCGCCGCATCCCCGAGGCGCTCGCCAGCTTCGAGGCGCTCGACTGCGATGTCGCATGGATGAGCGGCTACACCGACGCCGGACTCGGGCCGGTCCACGAGCGCATCGTCGCCGACACCGATCACGACGCGTACCTCATCTGCTCCGACGACTGCATCGTCGATCAGGCCGCGCTCGACAGCGTCGTCCGTCTCCTCGAGGAAGGACACCCGGCCGCGACCGGCTGGTGCAAGCTCCACACGACCTCCCCGCTCGCGAACCTCTGCCACGCACCGCTCGTCGGTGACGAGCCGCGCCTCGAGGCGTACCCGTTCTACGCGGTCGACACGGTCCGCGCGTGGCCGGACGCGATCGTCCCGACGCACTTCATGGGCTTCAGCCTTACGGGGATGCCGCGCGAGATGTGGGAACGCTTCCCCTACCGCGCGTTCACCGAGCGGCGCGCCCGCGGCTACAGCTCCGACTTCAACCTGTCGGCCCGGCTACGCGACGCCGGCGTGCCGATGGTGGCTGCGCGCGACGGATACATCGAGCACCTCAAGATCGCGCGCGGTCAGAAACCCGCCTCGCACACCCTCCTGTTCGGGGAGATGCAGCGCGAAGTGCGGATCGTCAAGGCGGCGTGACGTGGCGCGCACCGACGCCGGCGCCACGCTCACGGCGCAGCACCGGCAAGCGCAACTCGAGCTGCGAGCGCGCGCCCTCCGAGACTTCATGCGCGTCTGGCCGATTTGGCAGGGCGACGGCGCGTCGTTCGGCGAGCTCACCGCCGCGACGATCCCGCTCATCCGCACCTACCACCGCGTCTCGGGTGCCGCGGCCGCCGACTACTTCGGGTCGTTCCGCCGCGCCGAGCGCGCCGGCGGTGCGGCGCGCTCGATCCCGGCGCCACCGCTCGACGAGGACCGCGTCGTCGCGTCGCTCGTCGTCACCGCGCAGCAGACGGTCGGGCGCGCCGTCGCCGGCGGACGGTCGCCGCAGGCAGCGATGCAGACCGCGCTCGTGAAGACTTCGGGCGCCGTCACCCGCCACGTCCTGCAGGGCGGACGCGACACTCTCGTCCTCTCCGCGGGAGCCGACCGGCGCGCGACCGGCTGGCAGCGCGTCACGTCGGGGCGGCCTTGCGCGTTCTGCGCGATGGTCGCCTCGCGCGGCGCCGTGTTTCACGGGGAGGACACCGCCGAGTTCCAGGCGCACGACGCGTGCGCGTGCTCGGCGGAACCGGCGTACGCGGACACGCGGATGCCCGAGGCGTCCCAGCGGTTCCGGGACCTCTACAACCAGGCGCAGCGCGACGCGCGCGACGCGGGCGAGCTCGAGCGAGGCACGAGCAACGACGCCCTCAACGCTTTCCGTCGGCTCCTCGCCGGCGGATGACGGGCCGCCCCAGGCGGGCGGCCGACACCGATCGACCCCAGGAGGGTCTGCATGTTCATCTACCGACACCCCCGGTTCCTCCTCGACAGCGACGGGGGCGGCGGGGGCGGCGGCGCCGAAAGCGGCCAGGAGCCGCAGGGCACCGGCGAAGGCGGCAACCCGAACCCGGACGGAGGCGGTAGCGCCGACGCCGGCGGACAGACGCCGCCGTGGGGAAGCCCCGAGGAGTTCGACCCGGAGAAGGCGTGGAAGCTCATCACGAACCTTCGCGACGACATCGGCTCGCTCAGGTCCGAGCGGGACGACCTCAAGGGCAAGGTGCAGCAGCACGAGGACGCGACCAAGAGCGACCACGAGAAGCTCGAGGAGCGCGCCACCGGCGCGGAGTCCCGCGCCGGGAAGGCAGAGGCAGAGGCCGCGCGACTTCGGGTCGCGCTCCGCAAGGGCCTCACCGAGACGCAGGCGAAGCGTCTCGTCGGTGACTCCGAGGAGGACCTCGAGAAGGACGCCGACGAGCTGCTCGCCTCGTTCCAGCGCGACGACGACGGCGACGACCGCCGGCGTCCGCGGGAGCGACTGCGGCCAGGTGCCGCCCCCTCCTCCGAACCGGAGGAGTCAGACCCGGAGAAACTCGCGGCCAAGGTGCCGCGCATGTACTGAGCGTGCGCGCCACTCGTCGCAGAACCAGATAGGAGAACCTCCAGATGTCCACGTTCGTCAAGGCCGAGCAGGTCGTCTCGACCGCTCTCGGCCTCCTCATGCGGGAGCTCACGCTCCCCGGCCTCGTGTGGCGCGACGGGTTCGGCGACTGGGTGGGTCGGAAGAACGACACGCTCACGATCCGGCTCCCCGCCTACGCGCCGGCCCGCACTCGCACGCTGCGCTCCGGCGCCGCGCGCACGAAGGACGGTCTCTACGAGCGGTCCGTCGACATCTCGCTCGACACCGACGTCTACAAGGACGTCGGGATCAGCGACGAGGAGATGACGCTCGACATCGTCAACTTCGCCGCGCAGGTGCTCAACCCGGTCGTCGTGGGGATCGCCGAGCAGCTCGAGGACGAGGTCGCGACCGCGATGAACGGCGCGACCTACGCGAACACGATCGCGTTCGTCGAGTCCACCGACGACGTCTACTCCGACGTCGCGGTACGCGCGCGAACGCTTCTCAACAACGCGCATGTCCCGATGGCGGGACGCGTGATCGTGTGCGGCTCCGACCTCGAGGCCGCATTCCTCAACTCCGACCGGTTCGTCCGGGCGGACCAGTCGGGCACGACCGAGACGCTCCGCGAGGCGCGCATCGGTCGGGTCGCCGGGTTCGACGTCTTCTCGTCGCCGGCGCTCGCGTCCGACGAGGGGTACGCCTTCCACCGGACGGCGTACGCGATGGCGCAGCGCGCGCCGATCGTCCCGAACGGGGCGCCGTGGGGCGCGTCGCAGTCCTACCAGGGGCTCGCGATCCGCACGGTGCAGATCATGGACCCCGACACGGTCGAGAACCGCTTCATCGCGGACTCGTGGGTCGGCGTGAACACGGTCGCCGACGTCGGCCGGTTCGACGGCGACCCGGCCGCCGGCGGGAAGTTCGTCCCCGTCACCGACCCTGACAACCCGGTCACGGGCTCCGGCACCGCCTACGGCGACGACACGGCGCGCTTCGTGCGCTCCGTCAAGATCACCGTCTCCTGACGGTGAGCGATCCCGTGACGAGCACGGCTGGTCCCAACCCGAGCGGCCTCTGCATGTGTGGCTGCGGTGAGCCTGCGGCCATCGCGAAGCGCACGCGGAGGTACCTCGGGCACGTGAAGGGCCAGCCGTGCCGTTACGCCCCCGGGCAACCCCTCGTCACAGTCTGCGGTGCCGCGACCTAGCGTATGGCTCGTTTCGCCGGCCTTCCGGCGATTCGACGTGACGAGGCTCGCCCTCGCTCAGCGAGCGCACCTCGCCGTCGAGCTCGCCGCCCGCGGGATCGACTGCCGCAGCGTGATCGTCGCCGACGACGAGAACGTCGACATCGCGCGTGAGTACGGCGCGGACGTCGTCGAGCTCGACAACGATGGCGGCGTCGGCCGGCGCTTCAACGCCGGGTTCCGGCACGCCGGAGATGCGGGCGCCGACTTCCTCGTGCACATCGGCTCGGACGACTGGCTCCATCCGGACGCCGTCGCCGGCCCGGTCCTCGAGGCGGGGAGCCTGCGGCCGATCGTGAGCGGTCGACGGATCGCGTTCGTCGACCTTCCCACGAGCAGGATGCAGCCGTGCACGCTGCGCAACCGGTACGGGGTCGTCGCGTGGATCATCCCCCGCGCCCTCCTCGAGCCGTGCGGCTTCGAGCCGATCGACCCGCGGAAGCGAAGCGGGCTCGACGGGCACCTCATCGCGGGCATCCGTGCCACGTGGGGCAAGCCGCACTGGACGTTTTACGACCCGCACCCGTTCGCGCGGGTCGACTGGAAGTCCGACACGAACATCACCCCCTACGCGCGCCTGCGGCACCTCGCCGCCGGGCCCGAGGTCGACGACCCGTGGCCGGTGCTCGCCGAGCACTACCCGACCGACCTCGTCGAGATGGCGCGCGCGACCGCCGCGAGATTCCGCGAGGAGGACCCCCGATGGCCCGCCGTCACCACCTGATGAACCAGGACACCGGCGACATCGTCGCCGCGACCACCGCCGGCGCGGAGGTCCTGCGCCGCCGCGGCTACGTCGACGCCGACGTCGGCGTCCCCATCGAGCCCGACACCGAGCCCGCGGCCGACGCGGGCGACGAGCGGCCGGCGAAGACCGCGAGCCGCGGCGAGTGGGACGACTTCGCGCGCAGCGTCGGGCTCAACCCCGACGACTTCGCGTCGAAGGGCGACCTGATCGACGCCCTCGACGAGCACCTCGACGCCGACGAGGAGCCGGACGACGGCGTCTCGGAGGACGACGACGGCGACGATGGCTAGCTTCGCCACGACCGACCAGCTCGCCGCCCGCCTCGGGATCACGCTCACCGGTGACGACGCGACGCGCGCCGCGACGCTGATCGAGCTCGCGTCCGGGGTCGTGCAGGACGCGGTCGGCCAGACGATCGAGCTGGTCGCCGACGACGTCCTCACGCGCCGAGGCACCCGTGAGTCGACGCTCCTGCTCCCCGAGCGGCCCGTCGTCTCCGTCTCCTCGGTGACGCTCGACGGCGAGATGATCGACGCCGGCAGCTACTACCTCGACGGCGATCACCTCGTCCGCGTCGGCGGATGGGGGCACGCCGGCGAGGCGCTCGTCATCACCTACACGCACGGGTTCGACCCGGTGCCGGAGGCTGTCGTCACCGAGGTCCTCGAGATGACCGTGCGCGTCTGGACGAACCCGTCCGGGGCGATGATCTACCGGCTCGGGCAGGCGGGCGCGACGTACAGCCTGCAGGCGCCGCCACCCGGTCTCGCCGTGGACGCCGCGACCCGCCGTCGCCTGCGTCGCCTCGTCGGCCGCCGCTCCGAACCCCTTCCCATCCGCTGACCCGGAGGCCCGACATGACGACGTTCTACGTGCAGCCCGGCGGCAATCCGACGCTCGGCTTCTACTCGCCGCGGCACGGTGTCCGCGTCCGCTTCGAGGACGGGTGCTACCAGACCGACGACGAACGGGAGATCACGGCGCTCCGCGAGTCGCCGCTCGTCTTCGACGCCGACGACCTCCTCGAGCTCTCGCAGCCGTCCCCGTTCGACGACGGCGACGCGGACCCCGCCGAGGTCGACGCCGAGCTCGAGCACCTCCGCGGGCTCGACGCGCTGTTCCCGGGCGGGGAGGGCGAGGGCGATGCTTCCGACGGCGCTCCTGAGTAGGGACTGCACGATCACGACGCGCACCGCGTCGCCGACTCTCGACGACTACGGCAACGCGATCCCCGACGAGACGCAGACGACGACACGCTGCGAGCTGCAGCAGAACCGCCGCGACGAGCAGGACGCGCAAGGCGAGATGTCCGACACCGTCTGGCTCCTCGTGCTGCCCGCTGGTACGACGATCACGACCGCCGACGTCGTGACCGTCGACGGCGACACGTACGAGGTCGTCGGTGCGCCGTGGCAGGCGCGCGACCCGGCGACCGGCCGCGAGTCGCACGTCGAGGCGACGCTGAGGCGCACCGCATGATCCCCGACGGGGAGAAGATCGTCGGCCGCTACCTCCGCGAGCACGCGGACGTGATCGCGCTCGGCGCGCGCATCGTCGGGAAGACCCCGGACGACACGTCGACCCCGTGGGTCCGTCTGACGCAGCTCGACGACCGGGCGGTCGGCGGGTCGCGCTCCGATCACCTGATCGAGTTCCTCGTGCAGCTCGACTGCTACGCCGGCGCGACCGGCGGGCAACCCGAAGCGCAGACCCTGTCGCGCACCGTCCGCGAGTCGCTGCGCTCCATGCCCGGCACGTGGTACGGCGCCGTCGTGACCGGCGTCGAGTTCGTGTCCGCCCCGCGCATCCCTGACGCGGACTTTGAGCCAGCCCGTGAGCGCGTCGTGCGCACCGTGACCGTGTGGATGCACAACGCACCGGGAGGCTAGGCATGTTCCGGCCAAACCGCGACTTCGCCGCCGAGATGCAGGCGGACCCCGGGTTCCAGGCGGGCTTCGACGAGCTCGCCGACGACGCGCGGCGCCTCGCCGACGAGTTTGCCGCCCAGGCGGGCGCGCCGTGGATGCCGCGCGCCGGACGCCGCCAGCCGATCGTGCTCGAGCGGCAAGGCAGCCGTCTTCGCCTCGTGAACACCGACCACGCCGGCCACCTCCAGGAGTGGGGCGGCGCGAAGAACCCGCCGCACGCGCCGCTCCGCAGGGGCGCCCAGTCGGCCGGACTCAAGCTCACCGAGAGCTGACCCCGTGACGGCGGCAGGACCGCCGCTCGACATCCATCCCGGCGCGGTGTGCGCACCGCACGACACGCCGGGCACCGCTACCGCCCCGCGGGGCGAGGAAGGCAACCCTCATGGCGCAGGACTCCGACCAGATCACAGTCGCCCTCACCGGGCGCATCTACGTCGCCACGTTCTCAGACAGCCTCGTGCTTCCCGAGACGCTCGCGACCCCCGACGCCGCGTTCGAGGACCTCGGGTACACGACCGAGGACGGCGTCTCGTTCAGCGGCTCGCAGACGATCGAGGACATCATGGCGTGGCAGAAGCAGACGCCCGTCCGCCGCGTCGTCACCGGCCGCGGCGCCTCCGTGGGCTTCACGCTCCTGCAGACGAACCTCGACACGTTCGCGCTCGGGTTCGGCGGCGGCACGTGGACCGAGCCGACCGCCGGCGTCTTCCGGTACGACCCGCCGGCGGACACCGACGCGCTCGCCGAGTACGCAGTCGTCGTCGACTTCGAGGACGGCACGCGGAACTCGCGCGTCGTGCTCAAGCGCGCGACGATCACCGACGACATCGAGACGTCGCTCGTCCGCAACGGCGCGGCGACGATCCCCGTCACGCTCAACGCGCTCACCCCGGACGGCGAAGATCGCGCCTGGTACTTCCTCTCCGACGATCCGGCGTACGACCCGGTCCCGTGAGCGAGGCGAAGAAGAAGACCGGCAAGGCGACCGCCGCGCAGAAGGCGGCGGCCGCCCGCGCCGAAGCGACCGACGAGCCGAAGGTCATCACGTGGCGGGGACTCACCTTCGAGGGCCCGCCGACGCTGCCCGGCACGATTGCGTTCGACCTCGCCGCAGCCGAGGCGTCCGGCACCCCGGGCGGCGTCTACAGCGTCCTGCTCTCCGTCCTCGGGGAGGAGCAGATGCAGGAGGTCCGCGCGCAGCTCGTCGCGGACGACGTGTCGCTGCAGGACGCCTTCGGTGTCCTCTTCGACGAGCTCGTGCGCGCCGTCGTCGAGCCGTACGGAGCGGGGCCGGGGGAATCGTGAGCCTCGGCGCTCTCCTCACCGCGAGGTGGGGGAGCGTCGAGGCCGACCTGCAGCGGTTCTACAACCTCGACCTCACCGTCGAGGTTCACCGCGTCAGCGTCCGCCGGCTCCTCGCGCTCGTCGAGGGCCTCCCGGCGGACGCCGCGACGTGGCGCGACGACGACGTGTGGACGAACCGCGACGAGCTGCTCGCGCAGATCGCCGACATCGTCAACGGGTGGGGATGGGCGCAGACCGAGCTCATGCGCGCCGTGTGGGCGCCGAAGCTCCGCCGGTTCCCCGCCCCGGACCGCCTCGAGCATCCGGGCCGCCCCGACCCGCGGCCGCAGGGCGAGGTCGTCACCGACACGCTCGCGCTCGCCGCGTTCATCCACCGCAACTAGCTGAAGGGAGGTGCGCCGATGGCCTCGATCGGGACCGCGTATCTGGACATCCAGCCGGACTTCTCGACGCTGAACAAGCAGATCGGCGCGCAGCTCGGCGGCAGCCGGTTCGGGAAGCTCGGCAAGGCGGCCGGTGTCGCGTTCGGTGGGGCGCTCGCCGCCGCCGGCATCGGCAAGGCGCTGTTCGACGTCGGCAAGCAGTTCGACGCCGCCTACGACACGATCCGCGTCGGAACCGGCGCGACCGGGAAGGCGCTCGACGGGCTCAAGAAGGACTTCAAGCAGGTCGTGAAGGAAGTCCCCGCGGACTTCGGGTCCGCGTCGACCGCCATCGCGGACATCAACACGCGGCTCGGTCTCACCGGGAAGCCACTGCAGCGCATCTCGAAGCAGTTCCTCGAGCTGTCGCGGATCACCGGCACCGACGTCGGCGCGAACGTGAAGGACGTCACGCGCGCGTTCGGGGACTGGGACGTGAAGACCCGCGACCAGTCGCGGACGCTCGACCGGTTCTTCCGCGCTTCGCAGATGTCGGGCGCGTCGGTGAACGAGCTCTCCCGGCAGGTCGTCGAGTTCGGGGCGCCGCTGCGGCAGGTCGGGTTCTCGCTCGACGAGGCGACCGCCCTGTTCGCCAGCTTCGAGAAGGCCGGCGTCAACACGCAGACGATGATGCCCGGCCTCAAGTTCGCGCTGAAGACGTTCCTCAAGGAGGGACTCGAGCCGGGCAAGGCGCTCCGCGACACCTTCCGCGGCATCCAGGACGGCACGATCGGGTCGTCGGAGGCGCTCGAGATCTTTGGGCAGCGCGCCGGCGCGGACATGGTCGAAGCGATCCGGCAGGGCCGCTTCGAGCTCGACGACATGACCGACGCGATCCGCAACGGGTCCGACACGATCATGAAGGCCGGGAAGGACACGCAGTCCTTCTCGGAGAAGTGGCAGCTCTTCAAGAACCGCGTCCTCGTCTGGCTCGAGCCCGTCGCGATCCGCGTCTTCGACGCGATCGGCACGGCGATGGACAAGCTCCCGCAGATCGTCGACCGGGTCCGAGGCGCGTTCGAGTCGCTCAAGGCGATGTTCACCGGGACCGGCAGCGAGTCGTCACGGCTGTCCGGCCTCCTCGGGAACCTGTCTTCATCCTTCGACTCGATCCGCGACGCGGTCCGCGGCGCCGTCGACATCGCGATCGTGGCGTGGGACCAATTCGGCGGCACGATCATTGCGGTCGCGCAGAACGCGCTCGCCACGATCGGCGGCATCGTCGAGGGCATCGCGCAGATCCTCGGCGGGCTCATCGACTTCGTCGCCGGCGTCTTCACCGGCGATTGGGGTCGCGCGTGGGACGGGATCAAGGCGATCTTCGGCGGCGCGTGGCAGGCGATGACGGCGGCCGTGACCGGCGCGTGGAATCAGCTCAAGCTCGTCGTGAAGGCGGGCATGGACGCGGTCATCCGGGCCGTGAAGGGCTTCGGGTCCGCGCTCGGCAGCCTCGGGAAGTGGCTCGTCGACCAGATCGTGAGCGGCATCAAGTCGACAGTGAGCGCGCTCTCGGGCGCCGCCGGCTGGATCAAGAACCGCGTGGTCGAGTTCGTGAAGGGCGCCGCCGGCGCGTACGTCGCGGTCGGCTCGTGGGTCATCAACCGCATCGCGGACGGCGTGATGGTGATCACCGACAAGGTCGGCCAGATCGGCGGGTGGATCAAGAACCGCATCCAGGACGGCATCCGTCTCGTCGCTGACGCGCTGCGCTCGATCGGCCGTTCGGTCGTCGGTGCGATCTTCGGGTTCGTCACCAGCACCGACGTGTTCGGTCACCTCGCGAGCTTCGGCGGCTGGCTGAAGAACCGGCTCGTCGATCTCGTCACCGCCGCGTCGGACGGCTTCAAGGGTGTGGGGTCCACGGTCGTCGGTTGGATCGTCGACGGGTTGACGAGCGGCCTCGAGAAGATCGGCAGCTTCGCGAAGAAGATCCTCAACATCATCGGGAAGATCCCCGGCGTCGGTGGCCTCGCGAAGAAGGGCGTCGAGGCGATCGACAACGTCCTCGGCCTGGCGCGCGGCGGCGCGTATGGCCGCACGGGTGGCGTCGTGAACGCGCCGATGATCATGATGGGCGAAGAGGCGCCCCTCCACCCGGAGTTCGTGATCCCGACGAACCCCGCCTACCGGAAGCGCGCGCACGGCCTCCTCGAGCAGGCGGCCGGCGCGATCGGGTACGCGGAGGGCGGCGTCGTCAGCGCGTTTCGGCGCGCGATCGACCGGACGGACGCGAACCCGAAGCCGGAGCTGGCGCTGTGGATGGCCGGGCTCGTCGAGTCCGGGCTGCGGAACCTGCCGTACGGGGACCGCGACTCGCGCGGCGCGCTGCAGATCCGCGACAGCACGGCGCGGCCGATGGGCGTCAACAACATGGACCCGTACGCGTCGGCGCTCGCGTTCCTCACCCGCGGCTTCTGGAAGTACCCCGGCGGTGCGATCGGCATCGCTGCGCGCAACCCGGGGTTCACCGCCGGCATGGTCGCGCAGGGCACGCACGGGTCCGCGTTCCCGCACCGGTACGACCAGATGCGCGGCCCCGCATCGTTCTACATGCGTGGCCTCGACAGCTACGCCGGCAGTTCGATCGGTGATCTGACCGGCGCGATCGGCGGCGTGCTCGGGAAGCTCGTCGAGCTCGGCCCCGGCTGGCTGATCAAGCAGCTCCCCGGCACCGATGGGCTCGGCTGGCTGAAGGGCGTCGGGTCGGCGGCGCTGAAGCGGGCGAAGGACTGGATCGTCGACAAGGTCGCGTCGATCGTCCCGACCGGCGGTGACGGTCCGTCGGGTGTGACGGAGGCGATCAAGGGAGCGATCGCGCTGTCGCGGACGATCGCTCACTGGGACTTCGGTCCGGGGCAGCTTCACCGGCCGGGGGGCAAGACGTACCACGGGGTGGGCCGCGCCGTCGACTTCGGCGACGCGGGCAAGTCCAGCGGCGAGATGGTCCGCCTCTACAACCTCCTGAAGGCGTCCTACGGGACGTCGATCAAGGAGCTGTTCTACGACCCGATGGGCGAGCACGTGAAGAACGGGCAGGTACGCGGATTCCCGTTCGGCGGGCATGGTGATCACGTGCATCTCGCGCTCGCGCGCGGCGGTGTGTTCGGCGGTGACGGCGCGACGATCGGCCCGTTCGTCGGCTCGTACGCGACCGGCGGCGTCGTCCCCAGGGACGGCCTCGCGCACGTGCACGCGGGGGAGACGATCACCCCGGCGAACCGTGAGACCGCGGTCGTCGTCGATCTGCGGCACGCGGCGCTCGCGGACCTGATCGATGTTCGGGTGGAGCAGCGTGACCGGCGGACGCAGCGCCGCCAGATGGCAGGTGTGCGCTGATGGGGACCGTGACGACACGCCCCTACGACTTTTTCGATCCGGGCTCGTCGTGGGCGGCCGATGGTGCGGCCGACGAGGAAGCCGCGGTGAAGGACGACAGCGACGCGTCCTACGCGTACACCTCTGGCACCGCGCTCATCAGCTTCGGGATGGACGACCCGACCGTCCCGGCCGGCGCGGTCGTCAAGGCGGTCTCGGTGCGCATCCGGCATCACAAGGCGGGCGCGAACGTTCAGAACCAAGTGAACCTCGTCTCCGACAGTGACGGGACTGTCATGGCGAGCGGCACGCAGCTCGTCGTCAACACCGCTGACCAGACGGTGACCGCGTGCCAGGACACGACCCCACCGATCGACGCTGACGACACGCGGGTCGTCGTCTACCGGCTGGGCGGCGGCACGTACTACGTGACCGAGGTGTACCAGGACACGATCTACGTCGAGAAGCCGGTCGTGGCCGTCGACGCGCCGTCGGGGACGATCACCGACACGAACCGGCCGACGGTCCAGTGGACACCGACGCTCGATGTCGACGGTGGCGCGCAGACGTTCTACCGCGTGAAGATCTTCGACTCCGCGACCTACGGGGGCGGCGGGTTCGACCCGTTCACGTCGACGCCGGTCGCCGAGTCCGGCGAGGTGTACGGCTCGGCGTCAAGCTGGCAGGTCGACGAGATTCTCCCCGACGACACGTACCGCGCGTACGTCATCATCGGGCAGACCGTCAACGGGTCGCTGCACCTCTCGGACTACGCGTTCTCCGGGTTCGTGGTCGACGTCGCGCTCCCGGCCGAGCCGACGCTCACCCTCACCGCTGACGCCGACAACGCGCGGATCTCGGTGCAGGTCGAGTCGAACAGCGGCGACGCGACGACCGACAAGTTCGAGGTGCAGGTCTCACGCGACGCCGGGGCGACGTGGGCCGACCTGCGCGTCACCGAGGACGACCTCGTCGACCCCACGGAGGGCGACGAGACCGTGTGGGACTACGAAGCCCCGAACGGCGTCGAGGTCGACTACAGGGCGCGCGCGCTGCACGACTACAGCGGTGTGTACGCCGCATCCGCCTGGGTGACCGCCTCGGCGACGTGGTCGAGCACGTCGTGGTGGTTGAAGCACCCGACGCGGCCGTCGCTCAACACCGCGGTCACCATCTACGAGTTCCCCGAGGTGTCCCGCGAGAGCCGGCACGGGCAGCATCAGCCGCTCGGCGCGGCGTACCCGGTGATCGTGCAGGACACCCGCACCGCGACCATGTCCGGCTCGCTCTCGCTGCTCGTCCACTCCCGCGACGAACTCGATCTGATCGACGATCTCATCGACACGCGCGACACGCTCCTCCTCCAAGGCCCGATGGCGGACGACGAGCCGGACCGGTACATCCGGATCGTCGGGGAGACCGGCGCCGAGCGGATCGCCGACAAGGCGTTCGCGCACAGCCGGCGCGTCCCACTCCCGTTCGTCGAGGTCGCCCGTCCCAGCGGCGACGTCGAGGAGTGGCCGGAGTGAGGCCGGTCACCGCAGCGTTCCTCGAGGCGATCACTCAGCCGCATCCTCTCGCCACCCGATGCACAGTGCTCGTCGACGGCGTCGACGAGCAGACGATCGACATCGTCGATGGGTCGGTGACGCTCGACGCGACCGCCCAAGTCCGCGGACGCAGCGACCTCACCCTCGTCGACACCGCGCTCGTCCCGTCCGACGCCGACGATCTCCTCGCCCCGTACGGCAACGAGATCCGCGTCGAGCGCGGCCTCTACCTTCCCGGCCAGCCGCAGCCCGAGCTCGTGTCGCTCGGCGTGTACCGTATCCAGACCGCGGACGTCACCGACGGCGCGGACGGCCTGGAGATCCAGGTCTCCGGTCTCGATCGGTCGCAGCGCCTCATCGACGCCAGCCTTGAGGAGCCCTACCAGATCGCCGCCGGCACGAACTACGCGGACGCGATCCGCGACCTCCTCCTCGCCGCATGGCCCGCGATGCCGTACGAGTTCACCGCAACGTCGTACACGACCCCGTCGATCCTTCTTGAGGAGCAGACGGACCGGTGGGC
This sequence comes from Paraconexibacter sp., assembly GCF_059438195.1. Lineage (NCBI taxonomy): Bacteria > Bacillati > Actinomycetota > Thermoleophilia > Solirubrobacterales > Paraconexibacteraceae > Paraconexibacter > Paraconexibacter sp. Next base: position 24,285 of record NZ_JBLKKY010000016.1, on the reverse strand, counting down.
GGAGGCGCAGAAGATGGCGGAGGCGATCGGCATGGACCTCCACTTCGACGGGGACGGCGACTGCCGACTCGTACCCTCAACGGCGATCGGGTCCGGTATCCCGGTCGCCACGATCGCCGAGGGCACGGACGGCGTGCTGCTCCAGGCGTCCCGCGGCTGGACGCGGGAGGGGACGTTCAACGCGGTCGTCGCGACCGGCGAGAACACCGGGCAGACCACGCCGGCGCGCGGCGTCGCACGCGACACGAACCCCGCGAGCCCCACCTACTACTACGGGCCGTTCGGGCGGGTCCCGAGGTTCTACGCGTCGCCGCTGCTCACAACCGACGACCAGGCCGCGTCGGCGGCAGAGACGATCCTTGCGCGCGAGCTCGGCACCACGGAGCGCGTCACGTTCGGATCGCTCGTGCTCCCGCATCTCGAGCCGTACGACGTCGTGAGGATCACGCGCGCCAGGTCCGGCATCGACGAGGATCACATCCTCGACCAGGTCACGATCCCGCTGTCAGCCGATGGCGACATGACCGGGCAGACACGCGCGCAGCAGGTGACGTCATGAACGACGAGACGCTCCGCCAGCTTCTTCAGCGCGTGAAGCGGATCGAGGACTCGATGGTCCGCTTCCGGCTCGGCGTCGTCGACGACACCGAGCCGCTCGACGTCACCCTCGGCGGCGCCGACCAGCCCTACGAGGACGTCCGGGCGATCGACGGGGCGCGCCTCGAGACGGGGGACCCCGTCGGCGTCCTGAAGTGGGGGTCCGACGCGCTCGTCCTCGGCCGGCTCGCCAGCGGACTCGGCATCGCGGCCGGCGGCACCGACAGCGTCAGCTGGCCCGGCGGGTCCGACACGTCGAACACGAAGGCCGTCGACCACGGGCTCGCCACCACGCCCTCCGCGGCGCTCGTGGTGCAGGCCAACGGGCCCGACGTCAACTTCGGGGTCACGGCGATCACCTCGACTCAGGTCACGGTCCGTGGCCGGATCGTCGACGGGTCGAGCGTCCCGAACACGATCACCACGCCGTTCTACTGGATCGCGATCAGATAGCGGCACCATGGCGACGACGACTCGCACCATCGAAACCCACCGCGACGGCGAGCTCATCCATACGGAGACCATCACGGTGCCCGACACCGAGGCGAACGCCGACTACCTGCGGCGCCGGGCGGAGCAGGCGATCGCCGCGAACATCGAGTTCCTGACGATCGAGAAGCCGACGACGGAAGAGGCGGTGCGCCAGGTCCGCGCGTTGACCCGCCAGACCAACGCGGTCATCCGGCTCCTGCTCGGCCAGCTCGACAACATCGAGGGCACCTGGAGCGAATGACCGACGACGAACGCGTCTCACTCCGTGAGCACCTAGAAGCGCAGATCGGCGAGCTGCGCCGTGACATGGCTGTCGAGTTCGACCGGGTGCGCGACGAGGCCGCGCAAACCCGCGAGCAATCCACCCGGGAGCACGCCCAGGTCGAGGCGAAGCTCGACCAGATCGCGCAGGACCTCGCGCCGATCCGCGCCGCGCATCTCGACGGCCAGGCGGTCCGCAACGCCTGGCGGAACAACGCGCGCGTCGTCGGCTGGACCATCGGGGTCCTGGCATCGATCACCGCCGTCGTTCTCGGCGTGATCAGCCTCATCGGCTGACGCTCCCCCTGCAGCGCGAACTCCAGTGCCCGCCGCGTCGTGCCGCTCACCACGGTCCCCGAACCGTGACCACCGGCGACCACTGAAGACCAGCGGTCGCACCCATCACCGACCTCGAGGAGGTCCACATGCCTGGCGACCCTCGTCGCTTCTACATCCCGCCCGGGGAGGCCCTCCTGCGCGGCGACGACATCGCGTCGTGGCAGCGGGAGATCATCCACGAGTTCTCGCGGATGGACATCGACTGGCCCGAGACCGCGGTCGGTCCCCGCGGCGTGTACGACACGACGATGCGCGCCGCGTGCGCGTCGCTGTGCAAGGCGCTCGGGATGCTGCACTGGAAGGTGATGGAGCACGGCGTCACGCCGGAGCTCCGCACCCGCATCCGGCACCGTCGCCTCACCCCCCGCGAGCGGGCCCGCATGTACGGGCCGAAGTGCATCGCGTACCGGCGGGCGCTGCGCAAGCGGCACCGCGCGACCCACGGCGGCCGCCTGCACCCCGTCACGTCACAGGTGCACGCCGACACGTGGGGCTGGGTGCCCGGCGTCCACGACGGCCTCGACATCATCACCCCGCCCCGCGCGATCTTTTACGCCCCCGTCGCCGGGGAGATCATCCGCGCCGACAACGCCGGCTGGTGGGGGAAGGGCGCCCCCGCGAACCCGACGCCCCCCGCCGCGGGCATCGTGATCCTTCGGGTCACCGAGAATGCGGGGCCGTTCCGGCGTGGGATGCGCGTCTGCTTCGGGCACTGCGGCCCCGTCTCGGGTATCCGCGCCGGGTCGACCGTGAAGGCGGGGGACGCGATCGGCAGGTGCGGCCTCGCGAACGCGTGGCACGCCCACTTCATGATCCACCACCGCTCCGACTCCCGCGGCAGCGGGGATCGTGACCCGGCGCCGTTCTACCGCGCGGCGCAGAGGGCGCGATGAGCGCCGCGGTCAACGGTCTGCGCGCGCTCTGGGCGGCGGAGCCGGTGCGCTGCGCGTCGCTCGTCGCGTCCGTCGTCGTCTTCGTCCTCGCGAAGGCCGGCGTCGTCGTGGACGAGCAGTCCGTGGTCGAGGCGCTCCTGGTCGTCGTGCCGATCCTCCTCGGCGGGGAGGCGGCGCGCCACCGCGTGACCCCCCAGGCGTGACCGGCGATGCGTCGCTTCGAGTTCCTCGCAGGGCGATGACGCACGTCGAGTTCGTCGCCGACCGCATCCGCCGCGCCGATTACCGCGAGCGGCACCTCCCCCAGCCGCTCGACTGGCACCTCCTCCAACCCTCGGAACAGTCCCGATGGCGGCACCTCGCCGAGGCCGCCCTCGACGCCGACGCCTCGTGGACCGGGCCACACAACCAGAACGTCGTCCGGTCCGGCTGAGACCTGCGGCCTCTCGCTCGCTGGCCGTCGCAGAGCCCCCGCACCCGAACAGGGTGCGGGGGCTCTGTCGTTTCCGCCCCAGGCGGGAGTCTGGGTCGTCCGGTCCACCGGGGAGAATGCTTCGCCCACGAACAACAGGGCCGCCCGGCGGCAACCGGACGGCCCGAGACCTTCGACGTGATGGCATTGAGCTTCGAATAGGTCATCACGTCGTCCGGACGGAAGTGACGACATGACATCCACCGACGACACCGACGACGAGCCGCCGGACATCCATCCGAAGCGCCTCGCGAATCCCCAGAAGAGGAGGCCGAAGCACCAGGACAAGGACCTCGATCGCCCGGTCAAGGCGGCGTGGAAGGCAGGATGGTGGTGCGAACGGCGCCGTAGCGACGGTTACATCGTCTGTGAGCCCCCGCCGAGCTGGGTCGCGAAGTTCCCCGAGCATGTGAAGCCGCACTTCATCGCGGTGCAGGCGACCCCGAGTAAGCAGGGCACGAAGAACATGATCTGCCGGAAGTTCCGGCAGCGCGGGCTCGACTTCTAGGCGCAGACGAGCTCGCGCTCGTCGTCGCGCTCGTCCTCGCGAGCGCTCGTGGCGGCCATGTTGAGCGCGAGGCCGAGCTCGTTCTCGAGAAGACCGAGAACCTCCGCGATGCGTGCGTGAACGTCGCTAAGGCGGACCGCCGCGATGTCGAGCGAGACCTCGATCGCCGGTGGCGAGTATGACCCCGCGACGGCGACGCCCAGGATCGCCTCGTGCGAACGCGTCTCGATCGTCTCGGCGACGGCGCACGCCAAGTCGAGGACCTCGTTCTCGGGCAGGGCTGCCTCAGTCTCGAGGACGAGTTCGGCGAGGAAGCGGTGTGTCTCGACGCTGCCCGGGTGCATGTCTCCACCTTAGCTATCGGCCGGTACCGCCTGCGCCGTGAGGGCGCGTGGACATCCGTGTAGACCGAGGCGGTGCCTGAGTCTATCCGGAGCCGGCGACTGGTCAAACCTTCCGGAGGATCTCGCGGACGCGCCCAGGGCTCAGCTCGAGCTCGTGCGCGATGTCCGCGACCGAGAGTCCGCCGCGGCGCGCGGACCTGGCGAGCTCGGCGCGCTCCTCGCGTAGCTCGCGCATCTTCTCCGCGTGACGTTCTTCCTCGCGGGCGAGCCGGTCGCGGATCTGGCGTAGGTCGTACCTCACGACAGGGCGCGGCGGCGCGGGACGACGCCCGCGGCGTCTGTTTCAGGGCACGGCGAGACCGCTGCCACGGTCACGGCGTCGCCCGAGCCTCGGCGACATCACGACGGGCGGCCGCCAGCCGCGGGAGGTCGCTATCGCGAGCGGCCGTGCGCGCGTCCGTGGCCGCCGACAGCAGGAGGTTGGCGCCCTTGTGCACTTCCTCGCCCGCGAGCAACCGATCGCTGATCGTGGACAGGATCTCGCTACGGACCTGGTCGATCTCGCCTGCGCCGGCGCCCCCGCTGTCGAGCGCCGCTTCGATCGCCTCGTCGAGGCGAATCGCGAGGTCGTCGATCGCGATGCGGAAGTCCGCGACCGGGGACGCCCCGGCGTCGGACGCCGCGTCCTCCGTGTCGACCTCGGCCCCCCGATCGATACGCGGGGGTTCGGCAGCGGTCGTCACCGTCGGCACCGCTGGGAGCAGCTGCAGGCCAACGGCCGACGTCTCGGGATCGTCATCCGAGCACCCCGCGAGAACCGCGGCTGCGGCAACCGCCAGAACGATCATCCGCCCGCGCGACTTTCCTCCGCGTGTCGCGTTCGACGCCGGCACGACCGGTGTTCAGCCGTCCTTGTGGAAGTTGCCGCCGCAGATCCGCCAGACGCCGCGCTTGCGCTTCTTCGCGCGGCGCTCCGCGGTGCGGTGCCGGTCGTACCTCTGGAACCGCTTACCGCGGTAGACGTAGTTCTTCGCCCACCCGTCTGCGAGCATCCGGGACTGCAGGTAGGTCCCGCCGCGCGTCGTGACGTACGCGAGGAGCCGGCCGTACCGATCGAACGTGTCCTGCGTCGGGTCGGTGCGAAGAGTCACGCGCCGGCCATCGCCGCCCTCCTCATCGGCCAGCCCGTCGTCGTCGGTGTCGCGCGGCTTCGTGAACGCGAGGCTGAGCATGCGCGCCGTCGCGCGCTTCCCGCCGCACTCCACCCCGACACCAGGCCGCTTCGTCTCCGGCGTGTCGATCCCGATGAGGCGGACCGTGTAGAAGTCGCGCTTCGCGCCGAACGCCCGCACCTTGATCGTGTCGCCGTCTACGACGCTCGTGATCCTGGCGCTGATCTTCTGCGCCTTCTTCCTCGGCGTCGTCTTGGGCTTCGTGGAACCACCGGATGAGCCACCCGACCCGCTGCCGCCGCCACCCGACCCGGGCTTCAAGCACGGGCAGGGGAGCGACTCGCAGTAGATGCCGTCCCCGTCGGCGTCGCGGGTGTCGGCGGCGCGCTGGGCCTCCGCCTGGTTGTCGTAGTCGGAGCACGTGGCGGCGGACGCTGAGCTCGGGAGGGCGGCGAACGCGAACATCGCCACCGCGACAGCGAAGATTCTGGACCTCATCGCGTGAAGCTACTCGCGACAGGGAGTCGCGCGCAACCGGTGGATGCCCCCGGGGCCCGAGCCCCGGGGGCATCGCCGCTTGCGAACGAGCGTCAGGGGAGTCTCGTTCGGCTCAGAGCCGGCCGGGGCAGGGGACGAGCCGGCTCCGATGAAGGCGTACCCGTCTCACCGTCTGAACAACTTGCCCTTCGGTGGTGTCTTCGTCTGCCTAGGGGGGTATGCGCGCCGCGTGCCGTTCGAGCCGTCAGGCGGCGCGTGTCGTCCTGGCGAGGAGATCCCCATCGGCGGCGACGACGGCGACGGTCTCCCAGCGGCGCGCCGGGTCCACGGCGCCGCCGGAGAGGACGCTGACTGTGACGGCGTCGTAGATGTCTGTCCCCTGGAGGTCCGACTCCACGACCCAGATCGACCGCACGTCGCCGGCAGTGTCGATGAGGTCGGAGATCACCTCGAGTTGCGCCTGCGTGAGCTCTGCGGACTTGTACACGGGATATCGGGTGTTGCTTCCCACGGAATCCTCCTCGACCGGCGAGATACCACCGCTGTTGCACATATCGCTACCCGCCCCGCGCCAACCAAACCCGAGGTCTGGACGATCATCCGTCGTTCTCCGCGGCCTCGATCCGCACGCGAACCTCGTCGAGGCGTCGGGCGACCTCGTTCGCCCAGTGATGCCGCTCGCTGTAGCCGAGCCAGTTAGCCGCGACGTGCGCAGAGTCGATGTGGCGACGCACGATCCGGCGGAGATGCTCCGCATGATGAGGCGCCGGCGTGTTATCGGTCATCGCGGCGGCAAGCTCCCCGGCGCGACGCAACAGGACGGTGATGTCCTCGAGATCCTGCGCTTCGACCGGGGCGACCGTGGCCGACTGCTCGACGTCGAGCAGCTCGGTGAGCTCGAGCGCGGCGGACGTCACGCTTCGTAGCTCCGTGATCAGCTCGCGCCGCGTTCGTGACGCCATCGACTGGTCCTACCCCGGGGCCCCCACCTGTAGAACCTGTACCCCGGTGGTGTCTTCGTCTGCCTAGGGGGATAGGCACCCGTGCACGTGACGCGCAGGGCTGCCTATAGCCCTATGCAGACCAGCCCGCGTGCATAGCCACCTATGCGCACTCAAGTCTCGGCGCGTTCCTCAAGTGCGCGGGAGACTTCGTGCTCGCGACGGACTCAGGAGCATCGTGCAGCGAAGATTCGCGCTACGAACACAGTTCCCTGGCTCAGGGCGAGATCTCCCAGGACCCAGTCTCGCGGCCAGCGTCGAACTCGACCTGAGCGAGCCCCTCCCCGTACGCCACATTGAAGGCGACGCAGCCACGCCGGATCTCGCCCGCGCCGATGTCGCCAGGTGGCTCGCACCCGTGGATGAACGTCCGGCGCGCAGTCGTGCGATCGCTGAGGACACCGTCGAAGTCCCACGAGAACGACTCGATCCGCTCGTCGGAGACGTTCCTCATCGACACGGCGACACCGACGAAGCGCCGCCCGAAGCCGGGTGTCTCGACGGGGTTCGCGATGAACAGTGGGTCGACCGGTTCCCCCATCGTGATCTCGAGGTCTACGTCGTCCTCGACCCAGAGACGCAGCGTCTTGCCGGCCGGGGCGCGGCGGTCTTCTGCGAATCGCCCCTCTGCGCGATGCACGCCCTCGTCGAACTCCGTGAGGTAGTCGTTCCGCAGTCGCCAGCGATCGATCGGTGAGCGGCGCGTTCCCGACCGGGTGATCGTGACGTTGTAGAGATCGAGACGACCGTCGGTGATCTTGTCCACCTCGCAGGCGACGCGAAGTCGGCTGCGGCGCTGGCAGGTGACGTTCTTCGGCCGGACGCCTGCGCGGGGTTCGACCACGTCTCGCGTGCGGATCTTCGCGTCGCGCACCTTGAGCGTCGCCGGTCGGTCCGCGGCCTGAGCGGCCGGCGCCAGCGCGAGCGCTAGCAGCCCTGTTGCACCGATTGTCCTGTTGCGCGTCATCTGCGCCCTCCGGTGTGTTCGCGTAGTGACGTGCGCCGTCCGACCCGCATCGTAGGTTCCTCATCCCTTCGCTCACGCAGCGCGGCGCGCCCGGCGGAGGGGTCATCTCCCAGCGCAGGATGGCGGGTGAAGGCGGACCGCGAGGAAGGACCGAAGTTGCAGCACCCCCTCATGCGCGTCGTCGATGGCGAAGGGAAGAGCCACGACGAGCAGACCGCGTGCGCGTGGGCGATCGTCGCGGACGCCGTCGCCGAAGCCCTCATGACCCTGGACGCTGATCATCCGCGGCGCGGCGCGTTCGCGGCACTCTGGCGGAAGTGTCATCGGGCGTCTCGGCGTCCTGCTCAGCCGCGGCTGTCAGCGCGGCCATAGCCTCGTCCGCGGCCTCAGGGTCCCAGTCGTCGACTATGCGCCAGCCGTAGACCGCGAACGCGTCCGGGCATCCCGTTGCCTCCGCGAGGTCACGTAGGAAGTCGGTCGACGGGTAGCCGCCCCGACCGTTGATGACGTTGCGCAGTTGGTTGTACGTGAGGCCAACGCGAGCCGCAATGACCGGCTGCGTCGCCCGGGTGTAGGCGATCATCGCCTTCGCGATTCGGAGCCTCTCGGGTCCGTCGGGAACCTTCACGCCGCGCATTGTTGCGCCGTTACGCGCAGCGGGAAGACAAGATCGCGCAGGAGCACAAATCTGTGTTACGATGCGCGAAATGACACGCACGTTCACGAAATCGCGTCGTTCCGCGGCCTCGAGGAACCGAGTCCTGATCGAACATCGTCTCGACGCAGGGCTCACGTGCAACGACCTCGCTCGTCGGGCGGGCATCAGCGGGAACACGGTCCGGGCCGCTGAGCGCGGCGACTACGTCGACCCGCGCAGCCAGTACTCGATCGCCCGCGCGCTGGACGTGCCGCGGGTCGTCCTCTTCCCCTTCGAGCGTCAGCGAGAGGCCGCATGATCCCCGGCGCCGAGATCCGCGCGCATTACCTCAACGCCGGGCTCAGCCGGCGCGCCTACGCCGACAAGCTCGGCGTCCCCGAGCAGTCGCTGCGTCGCCTCGAGGCCGGACTCGGGGTGCACCCGGCGAACGCGAAGCTCGTCGCGGACGACATGGGCGTGCGAGTCGTGGACCTCATGCCGCTCGATCGCGAGGCGGCGTGATGCGCTCTCGGGAGATCGCAGCGGTCGACCTCAAGGCCGGCGACACGCTCGTCCTCCGCGACCGCGGGTTCCGCGTCACCGAGATCACCCCGTACGACGGGGAGCAGTGCATGCGCGACCTCGGAGCGTTCGGGATCGCGCACGTCGAGGGCTACGGCGAGTTCGTGAGCCTGTGGGAGCGCGGCACGGTCCGGGTGGCCGCATGAGCCCCGACCTCGCCAGTCTTGCGCAGCGCGCCGCCCGAGCGCGGGAGCACGCCACCCGCCTCACCGGGTCAGCGCCGCTGGTTTCGCTCGATGGAGTTCAGGGCGCCCACGATCAGGTCGAGCCGCTCGATCAACTTCGCCCCGTCGAGCGGCGGGAAGATCGCGACAGGGGCTGCGCGTGCCCGCTCGGCAGCCTGGTTCATCGCCTGCTGCTGCGCCTCGAGGCGGCGGAGGCGCACCTCGATCTGCTCGAGGCGCGACACAACGTCTTCCGTATCTCCCATGAGGAGACGCTAACCGAGCGACGCAGTGACCTGACGGAGCCGTCCCAATGAGCCCGGACGTGATCTTCGCCGCCGGCCTCACATGCGCGCTCGTCGCCGTGTTCCTCGGCGGCTGGATGCTCCGCGGGGTCCGCGACCTCGACGAGGCGCTGCACCGCGCGTACTGGGATGGCTACGGAGGCGCGCGCGCCCAGGCGGAAGAGTTCATCGTCCGCGACGACCACGAGCCGGCCCTCTGAATGGACCCGCTCGTCGACAGCCGCGAGCCGTGGGAGCGCCGCGAGGAACGCGAGGACGAGCGCGACGAGCTCGACGCGCGCCTCGACGCTCGCGACCGGCAGCTCGAGCACGCCGGCCTCGACGACCACGGCCGGCTCCCCACCGAACGAGACCGGGGCGCGCGATGACACGCCGCCAGCCTCAGCCCCTCACGCCGGCGCAGATCACCGCCGCGCTCCGCCCCGCCCCGTCGGGCGTCCACGTCCAGCCCCGCCACACGAGCACGCGATGACCGAGAAGACGAACGCCGCCGCCTCCCGCTCGCTCGTCGAGGACCTCGCCGCCGCCAGGAACGACGCGGCCGAGGTCACGAAGAGCCAGCGGAACAACGACCAGAACTACGACTACGCGAGCGCCGAGCAGATCCTCGCCGCCGTCCGCGGCCCGCTCCTCGCGCGCGGCCTCGTACTCACCCAGCACCCGGCCGCCTGGGACTACCAGGAGGTCAAGAGCGCGAAAGGCGCGATCGGTGTCCGCGCGGTCGTCGTCATGGACTTCACGTTCCGGCACGGCCCGACCGGCGACGAGCTCACGATCCCCGGGTGGCGCGGCGAGGCCGTCGACTACGGCGACAAGGCCACGCAGAAGGCGTACACGAACGCCGTCAAGACGTTCATCCGGTCGCAGTGGCTCCTCCCCACCGAGACCGACAACCCGAACGCCCCCACCCCCGTTCGCGTCGCCGCGGCCGCGGAGATGCCGGCGTGGGCGCAGGACACGACCGACGACCGCCGTCGCGAGCTCGTCGACATCGTCGGCGGTCTCACCGACCCCGACGCCGCGAGTCGCCTCGTCGACGCGACCGCCGGGCACCTCGGGTGCGTCCCCGACGCGCTCGTCGTGTTCATGCGCGCCGTCGCCAAGACCGTGCCCGCCGCCCCCGCCACCGAGGCGGGCACACCGGACGGGCCCGCCCCCGACTCTCCTCCCACCGGGGCGGGCCCGTCCACCCTCGACGAGCGGCCGCCGCCGGAACACGACCCCGAGTACCTCGAGCGGTGGGCGCGCAACGCCGAGGACGACGAGCTCCTCTTTGAGGCGAACACGCGGCACCGCGCGCACCCGACCGCCGCCGCGGCACTCGAGGAGCTCGATCGGCGCGGCATCGACCTCGTCGACGCGGCCGCCCAGGACGTCCATCCCGACCAGACCACGTTCGACGCGTGATGCCGTCCGCGACGATCACCTGCCAGGTCCCGCCGTCGGTGAACCGCACCCGAGGCGAGCACTGGGCGCAGACCTCGAAGCGCAAGCGCGCGTTCGTCGGCGACCTCGCGATGCTCCTCCTCGCCGCGAGGGTCCCGCGCCCGATCCCCGGCGACCGCGTCCACGCGACCGCGGTGATCGTCACGCCCACCCGCCGGCGGCGGGACGAGGGCAACTACCGGGCGCCGCTCGAGAAGTTCCTCGGCGACGCGCTCTGCCCGCCGCTCGGCGACCACCAGCACCGATGGATCAGCGACGACACCCCCGAGCACTTCACGTTCGGCGAGCTCACCTTCCGCGTCGAGCCGGGCCGGCCCGCCCGCTGCGACATCACCCTCACCTGGCAGGACGTCGAGCCCGAGGAGCTCGCAGCATGAGCACCGCTGCCGTCTCGCTCCACGACATCGCGCCGCGGCTCGCGCGCGCCCGCGACGCATGGCTTGAGCACCGCCGGGCCGAGGCGGCATGGACGGTCAAGCACGTCCACGACCTCCTCCGCGCGGAGCGCCTCGTCGCGCACCGCGACCTGCAGCTCGCGCGCGCCTACGCCACCGGCGACGGCAGGTACATCGCCCGCCGCCGACGCAAGCTCGACGACGCTCGCCGCGAGCTCGCCCGCCTCGAAGCAATGGAGCCGCCCGCATGAAGCCGGGCTCCCAGAACGGCAGGGTCCTCGCGCTCCTCCGCGCCCGCGGCACCCGTGGGGTCACGATGCGCGACTTCGACCCGGGGCCCGACGGGCACGTCGCCGACGGCGGCAGCCGGTTCACCCGGCTCGCCGCGCGCGTGAAGGACCTCCGCGACCTCGGCTACCGCATCGCGAAGGTCGACGATGAGCCCGGCCGGTTCGCCCGGTACGTCCTCGTCAGCGTCCCCGACGAGCACCGACGTCCCGACGCGCACGGCTGGTACCGCGAGTGGCAGTGCTGGCACCCGACCGGGCCCGGCCGAGTCTGCGGCGCGCACCTTCACGGTCCGATCGGCGAGACCTGCCCGCGCGGGCACCGCGCCGAGCTCGCGCACGTCCTCGACACGACCTCCGCGACACGAGCCGACGAGGAGGAGGCCCAGGCGGCATGAGCGCCGGCGATGACCCCGTCCGCAAGCTCGTGAGCGGCCCGCACGACTACTGGTCGGACGAGCTGCCGGTCACGCGCGGGCAGTGGCGGCAGATCGCCGCGCTCTCGCTCGCGCTCATGGGCGAGGAACTGCCGACGACGCGCGCCGAAGCATCGCTGATGATCGCGCGACTCCACCTCGGCGAACCGGCCGCGACACCCGCCGCCGCCACGGAGGTATGGCCCGATGCTGCCTGACCTCACCGCCGTCACTCCCTGCGACCTTCCCGGCCTCCACACGGTCATCCGCCGCCCGCCCGTGCTTTCCGGCGTCGACGATGCGCTCGCTCTGCTCGACGAGGAGCACGAGCGGGCGGCCGACCGTCGCGCGGCACGCCTGGCGCGAACCGGCACGGGCCCGCGCTGGTGGTGCGTCGTCTGCTCGTCGTGGGTTCGCGGCGAGCACGACGTCTGCGCGCAGTGCCGTCACGCCGGCCCCCACCACTTCGGCGAGGACGCGCCGACCGCGGGGAACCGCGCGCGCCGCGACCGGCTGAGGCGCGAACACCGAACACGGAAGAGGAGGCGGCGCCGATGAGCAAGCCGAACCAACCGCCGGTCGCCGGCGAACCGCGCACACGCCGGCTGTGGGCGCTCGCCGCCGCGCAGCGCGGCATCGAGCTCGCCCGCAACCACGAGACGTACGAGGCGGCGGTCGCCGAACGCGCCGCTGTCGAGCTCGAGCTCATCCCGCTCACCGACCGGGATTGCCGCGTCGTCGACACGCGCCTCCGCGCGCTCCGCGCCGTCGACCACGGCCGCGACCCCGGACGGGCCGCCGCATGAGCGAGCGGACGCGTATCGAGTGGACCACGGCGACGTGGAACCCGTGGCGCGGCTGCGACAAGGTCAGCCCCGGCTGCGCGCACGCGGCGAATCCGCCGGCACGCGGTGGTGAGCTGCAGGCGAGGTCGCGGGATGCTGATTGAGCATTGCGCTCTGGGTACGGTTCTCATGGCTGCGCACGAGGGATCGTGTCCGTCGAGCGCGCTTTCTCGCATTCCACGACCCTTGAAGGGGGCCGGCTGATGGCAACCGCGGCGACGTCGCTCAACGAGCGTCAGCAGCAGATCGTCGAGCTGTACAAGCAGGGCAAGAGCAGCGCGGAGATCGCCGAGGCGGTGGGCGCCACGACCGGGTCGATCAACACCCAGATCTCGCGGCTGCGCAAGCGCGGCGTCCTGCCCGCCAGCCCGCGCAAGGGCGGCCGCAAGAAGGCAGCGGCCTCGGCCGCACAGGCGACGCCCGCGGCAGACGGCACCCCGAAGTCGTCGTCGCGGAAGGCGTCTCGGGCGACAGGGTCGCGCGGGGCGCGCAAGTCGGCGGGCGGGCGCCGGACCGCGTCGAGATCCCCCGAGGTGTCGAGCAATGGTCGGGCGTCCGGCGCGGTGGCCTCGATGCGCGCGAGTCGCAGCGATCTCGTGGCGCAGCGCGACCAGATCCGCGAGGAGATCCGTGACCGCGAGAAGGCGGTCAAGCTCGTGGAGCAGACGATCAAGCAGATCGACGAAGCGATCGCGGCGCTGAGCTAGGAGGACCGCCTCCTCGCCACGCAGGCGCTCGCGCCAGCCGCGCTCACGCCCGGCCAGACACACGGCCCTCCCAGCGGTGCGGTCAATATCCGCCGCTGGTCAGCCGATCCAACGGCTGCGGCAGAGCACGCGATGATCAGCGCACGGACGCCCGCGGGCATTCGCGCGCCGCCATCCGCTGCTACACGGCGGGGGGGCCGCGGGCGCGCCTCTCTTATCCGCCGGGCAACACATCAGTGCGCTCGCTCCGAGAAGCCATGCGTGACCCCATCTCGCGAACCCGTCCCCGCATGTCGGCGGCCCGGCTGCGGTGAGCCCGCGGTCGACCCGCACGGCTACTGCCTCACCCACGACCTGCGCTACGCGCGGTGGCGGGCGTGGCGTGACGAGCTCGAGCTCGATGACCTCGAGGCGGCCGGCGACGGTGATGGCGACCCGCTGAGCGCGTCGACGGAGCGCGCGCTCGACCTGCTGTGGGAGCACCTCACCCCGGGGCCGTTCCAGGCCGAGGAGAGGTAGCGGGATGCGGGTTACGGAAGTTGCTCGGAACCCCTACGGAAGTCCTACGGAAGTCCCCCCGGCCCGAACAGGCGTCCCGCTCGCGAAAGACCTGCAAATCGTGGTATTTGTGCGAGGTGTCCTGGTCGGACACCTCGCGCTGGGCGCTCGGTCTCGCTCACGCGAGCCGGTCCGGGCCTCCTTCGTCGGCCCTCTCGCTGCGCTCGCCCGTCTCCGTGGCGAGAGGGCCGGACGGCCTCCCGGACGTCGCTGCGCGCCGTCCCCGGCTGCCGGGGCAGCCCCGGCGGCGATGCCGCCCCGGCGCCCGGACGGGCGCCTCCAAGGCCGGCCGGCCACCAGCCCCACCCGTCACGAGACGGGTCGCGGAGGACGAGCATGACGCCGCCCCGCACGGCCTCCGGCTCCCCCGAGCAGACCCGTCGCGACGCGCTGCTCGTCGCCACCGCGCTTATGTCGGTCGTGCTGCTGGTCGTCGCCCGCCAGATCACCCGGCACCCCCTCGTGGCGATCGCCGTGATGGCTCTGCTCGCGGGGATCACGGTGGGCGCGCTGGTCGTCCATGCGCGGATCCGGGATGCGCTCGCCGCACGACAGGATCCGCCGCGCGCGGGGATCGTCATCGGCACCGTGCGCGGCGACTGGCGCCTCGCGCGACGTCGTCCGTATGTGCTGGGGTGGGAGAGCTTTCCGCAGCACATGCTCATCACCGGTCCGACGGGGCGGGGGAAGAGCTACGGGTTCATCGCCCCGATCCTGCGCGCCCACATCCACCGACCCGCGACCGGGGTGCTCTACATGGACGGCAAAGGCGACCCAATCCATGAGGGGCCCGGCGGGGTGCGGTTCGACCACGTGTTCTGCCCCGAGGAGCCCGGGCGCTCAGCACGGTGGAATCCGCTCGCTGGCCGTGATCCGTTTGCGGCGGCGCGCAGCTTCGCCGACGCGATCTTCCCCACCGCCGGGCTCCCCGGCGCCGTGTACTACGAGGTGCGCGGCGCGTTCGCGATCCGGGCGGTGGCGCCGGCGATCGCCTACACGGGCTTCGGGATCGAGAAGCCCCCGACCGCCACCGAAGACGAGATCCGCGCAGCCCTGCTCGAGGTCGGCCTGTCCGACAGCGACGCGTCCTACGCCCTCACCTACGGCATCGGGCGCTGCGAGGAGCAGCTGCGCTGGTATCCGACGCGGCCGCGGCAGGGCCCAGAGGCGCTGCTGGACTTCATCACCCACAACAACCGGCCCTCCCCCGCGATCGACGAGACGCTGCTCCTGCCGCGCGCTGGGACGCCGACGATCGCCGCATTGCACGACGTGCTGTTCACCGACGGGCAGCTCGAGCAGCTCGCCCAGGAGCTCGACGGCAAGCTGGACGACAAGGCGACCGATCTCGCGCGGGAGCGGTTCGCGAATCTCGCCGCCCAGATCCGCACCCTCGCCGCCCTCCCCGCCAAGGAGCGCGCGGCGGTGCTCTCGAACCTCGAGAACCGCATCGCCGTGTTCCTCACCCCGCCGTTCGACCGGCTCTGCGCACGGTCGGACTTCACGCTCGCCGACGTCTGCGCCGGCCGGTCGGTGGCGATGCTGCTGCCGGTCGGCAGCTTCCCCGGCATCGCCGAGCCCTTGGGGCGCGTGGCGCTCGCGCAGTTCCAGCAGGCCGTCCTGGCCTCCAGTGCGGGGGTGGGGAAGGTGGCGGTCCTCGACGAGTTCCACAACTTCGTCTCGCCGGCGTTCACGAAGTTCCTCTCCCAAGCCCGCTCCAAGGGAGGGGCGGCGGTGATGAGCACGCAGACGATCGCCGACTTCGACATCGACTACCGCGACCAGCTGCTGGCCAACGCGTCCACACAGATCATCACGCCCGGCTCGCTGCCCTTCGACGCCGAGCACTGGTCCCGCGCGTTCGGCGAGCACGAGGTCGAGCAGCGCACCACCACCCGGCCACCCCGGTCGATTCTCGACCCCGCCCCGCCCGCCACCGTGCGAACCGAGCAACGCGACGAAGCCCGCTACACCCCCACCCGCGTCACCGAGCTGGGCTCCGGGGAAGCGCTCATCCGCCAGGTGTGCGGCCGGGTCGCCTATCCCGCCACCGTCGTGAACGTGGAGCGGCGTCGTGGGTAGGCAGCGCCGTGATCGCGGGGTGCGGCTGACGACCCGTGACACCCGGATCTTCGAGGACCTCCTGCAGCGGCGCACCGACAGCCTCGGCAGCATCCACGCCCGCCACTGGCCGAGCGGCGCCCTGGAGACCGCACGGCGGCGGCTCGGGATCCTCGTCGCCGACGGGTTCCTCGAGCGCGTCTACATGGAGAAGCCGCCGGCCGCGCTCGTGCACCCGACTGACGACGCGAAGGGATGGGTGCACGCCTACACCCTCACCCCCCGCGGCGTCGCCGCTCTGCGCCGCCGCTCGCTCGCCGGCAGCGTGCTGCAGGGACGCAGCATCAAGGGCGACATCGACGACGCCGCGATCCCCCACCAGCTCGCCGTCAACCGCGTCGGCGAGCTCCTGGGCACCGTCCTGCGCCCCGAGCACCTCAGCGACCTCACCGGCGACCGCCGCCACCGCCCCGACGCCACCTATCGCGCCCGCCCCGACAGCACCGGCCGGCGCACGGTGATGCTCGAGGTCGACCTCGGCCATTACACCCGCCAGCGGATCCTCGGCAAGCTCACCACGTTCCTCGCCGACCCCGACACCACCGGCGTCCTCTTCGCCTGCCCCACCGACCAGCGCGCCGCCTGGATCGCCCGCACCCTCAGAGACGCCCACGGCGACCGCATCATGGACCGCGTCCAAGTCCTCACCTTCCCCCAGATCCAAGACGGCCGCCTCCTGCGCGACGCGCTGCGACCCGACCCCGACCCCGACGCGCCGCTCGCCGAGATCCTCGAGGGTCTCCCGCGCGTCGCGTAGTCCGGGCCGTCCGGCCCGCTCAGCGCGCAAAGGTCCATCAGGCGTCGGCGTGGGCGTCCCACGTCCTCTCGAACATTCGTCCAGATCCCGCCGGGTTTCCCGCTACGAGCGGGATCGCTTCGACACACCGATCGCCCAGATCGAGTAGTCGCCGCACGCCCGTGGCGACGGGCCGGACGGCGTCACCCGCGCTTGGCTGGACGCAGCGCCCTGGACGCGACGGGCGCCGCGCGTCGCGGTGTCGAGGGGCGTGACAAGCCGCCGAGGCTCCATAACCATGCGTGCTGGCAACGCACCGCCGCGAGGGGAACAGGGGCCCGGATGGTCCAGGGGATCGCGGCGAGCAGCACCACAGGGGAACGGCAGGAATGCCGAGCACGACATTTCGCGACGGGCGCGGCAACACCGCGCGCACGTCGCTCCAAGAACGGGGCATGCCGATCGCATCGCCCACGACGATCACACCGCCGCCCCGCCTGCGCGAACCCTCCGTCCGGGCGCGGCACGCCCCGCTCGACCACGGGTCGGTCGTCGGGATCCGGCCGGGCAACCACGTCGCGTTCCAGCAGTTCGTCGACGCCAACCGCCACCTCTTCACCGACTACGTCCAACGCCGCCTCAACGGCCCGCACGCCGGCGCGGCGGAGGACGCGCTCCAGGACGGGCTCATCAAGATCTGGAACAAGTGGGACCGCTGGCCCACCGACGACGGGGAGCGGATCCGGTTCGCGCGCGAGTCGCTGCGGATCGCGGCGCTCGAGGCGATCCGCAAGCGCACCGGCCGCGACAACTCCCCGCGCGCCGGGGAAACGGTGGTCGACTTCGCCGATCTCGACGGGCCCGCCCCCACGAGCGGCCCGGCGGCCGAGCGGCTCGCCCGCGACCTCGGGCGTGCGATCGCCGAGCAGTCCCTCGTGAAGGACCAGCTCGGGTACCTCGAGAAGGCCTCCCTCGTCGCCGCGATCGCGACGCTCACCGATCTCGAGCAGCGCGTCCTGTTCATGACCGCCCAGGGCGACGACTGCAAAGAGATCGCCGCCGATCTCGGTGTCACCCATCAGCAGGCGCGCGAGGCGCTCATGCGGGCCCGGCGGCTGTGCCGGATGCTCATCGAGCACGCCGACGGCCAGAAGGTCGCCGAGACCGAGGCGAAGCTGCTGTGGCAGTACCGCGACGGACAGCTCTCCGGCAAGCGCGCACGCGAGCTCAAGCGGCACATCGAGCACTGCACCGCCTGCCAACGCCTCCTCGGCCTCGACGAGAGCATCGGCACCAACGGCGCGCTCGTCATCCTCCCCATCCCCGCCCTCCTGCTCACCGGGCACCAGCTCGCGGCCGACCGCTTGAGCGGACCGAGCGACGGCGGCGCCGAGCCCGGCGCGCCGGCCGACGGCACGCTCGCCGGTCAGGTCGGCGCGGAGGTCGGCGGCACCACGCTCGGCACGACGACCACGTCGGCGTGGTCGGGCTCCGTGCTCGCCGGGATCACCGCGAAGGTCGGGGTCGCGCTCGCCGGCCTCGCGGTTGCCGGCAGCGTCGCCGGGGTCTACAAGCTCGCTCAGGACCGCCAGCAGCCCCCGGCGCCCGGGCCCATGAGCGCCGGGGCGCTCGCCCCGCTCGCCGACACGCCCGACGCGCTCGCCCAGCGCATCGGCGCGCCCGCCCGCACCGCGGCGCAAGAGGCAGCGGAGGCCGCCCGCAAGGAGCGCGCGGAGAAGCGGACTGCCCCTCGCGCCAAGCCGCCGGCGAAGAAGCGCAGCACCCGCCCCGCCAGCGCGCCGAAGGCGTCGCCGGCCCCGCAGCCGTCGGTCACCGCGCTCAACGCGGCGGCCGTTCCCTCAAGCGCTGCACCGGCGCGAGCCGCAGCGACACCGACCGCCGCTGCCGCCCCGCGTTCCGCGCCGCCGCCCGCTCCCGCCGCGGGTGGCGAGTTCGTCATCGGCGGCGGCTGATGACCCGACCCTCTGCTCTTACGACCACGACCACGCACGGATCTCGAACCATGACCACGATCACCCGCCGCCCCACCATCGCCGCTCTCCTGGTCTGCGGCCTTCTCGCCTTCGCGTCAGCTTCGCCCGCGCACGCGGGCACCTACAGCGTCCGCTACTGCGACCCCGTCAACCCGAGCGCCGCGGGGTGGACGCCGACGTGGTCGGGGAGCGCGTGGACCTACTACGGGGAGAGCTGCGCCACCGGCGGCAGCCTCCAGGCCTGGTTCGACCCCGCCCAGCCGCACGACCCGGGCACGTCGAGCCAGTGGTCGATCGACGCGCCGCAGGACACCACGCTCGCCGCGATCAGCGCCTACCGGGAGTGGAGGGCCGACTCCTACCAGTTCCACGGCGACTCCCACGCCGTGCTGTTCAGCGACAAGGGGCGCGTCGACGGGTGCACCGTGTTCTACGGCTGCTACGGCGTCAACGGCACCGGCAGCTGGGATCTCGCCGACGCCCGCACCGTCGGGATCGCGGTGCAGTGCACCGGCAGCGGCTGCCCACCCGGCGAGGTGTACAACCGCCTCAGCCACATCACCCTCACCATCCGCGACCCCCACGCCCCCGTCCTCTCGCAGGTCGGCGGGCCGCTCGCCAGCAGCTCGGCGACGAGCCGGTATCGGTCGCTGTCCTACAACGCCACCGACCGCGGCGGCGGCATCTACCGCCGTCGGCTCATCGTCGACGGCGCTGCGACCGCGCCGAGCGTGATCGACGCCAACGGCGGGGCGTGCACGCAGCCCGCGACGACGCGGGTGCCGTGCCGGCTCGCCGTCGCCGACACCTTCACCCTCGACACCGCGACGATCCCCGACGGGGAGCACACGGTCGCGCTGCGCGTCTCGGACATCACCGACGACAACCACGCCACCACCCCGACCTGGACGATCACCGTCGACAACCAGCCCCCCACCCTCGACGCCCCGGTCGTCACGGGGAGCGAGGCGCGGGTCGGGACGCCGCTCACCTGCACCGCCGCTGCCGCCGGTCAGAACCCGAGGCTCGGTTACCAGTGGGTGCGCGCGAACCCGGACGGGTCCGCGGAGACGCCGATCACCGACGCAACGAGCGCGAAGTACACGCCGACCGACGCGGACGCGGGCCGCAAGCTGCTGTGCCGCGTCACCGCCACCGACGGCGGCGGCACCGTGACGCGGTCGAGCTCGCTCACCAGCGGGCCGTTCGCCGACGGGCAGACCGTGAAGACCCACTGCGCCGGCCAGCCCACCGCCCCGACCGATCCGTGCGGCGACTACGACCGCGACGCGGTCCCCAACCACGCCGATCCCGACGACGACGGCGACGGGATTCCCGACGACCGCGACCCGCGCCCCCTGCACGACGACACGCCGGCCAGCACACCGGCCGCCCCGCAGACCCAGCCCGCGCCTCCCTCCTCGGCCGCGCCGGGGCCGGCGGCGAGCGCGCCGGCCCCGGCGGCGACGCACCACACCACCACGCAGACCGTTCTCGTCGCCAGCAGCCCCGCCGGCATGCCCGTCCACTCCAACCGCGACGGCATCCACGGCCCGCCGACCAACGGCACCGCCGCGACGAACAGGACCGCCATGACCCTCGCCGGGGCACGCTCGCGGCACGTGAACTGGGGACGCCGCACCCGCACCACCGGACGGCTCCTCAATGCGCACGGCCAGCCGATCACCGGAGCGCTCATCACGATCCAGCAGCGCGCGATCATCCCCCGTCGCTCCGGCTACGCCCCCAACTCCGTCCTGCGCACCGTCGGGTCGGTGCGCACCGACCAGGACGGCCGGTTCCGCTGGACCGCGGGGAGCGGGCCGAGCCGAGAGATCATCTACACCTACAAGGCCAACCCCGCCAACGCCACCGTCCAAGGCATCGCCCGGCTGCGGCTCTCGGTCCGCAGCAAGGTCACCCTCCGCGCTAAGCGCCGGACGCTGCACAACGGCGACACCCTCACGCTCACCGGCCGCGTCCACAACCGGCCGCTCCCCACCGCCGGGGTCGTCGTCAGCGTGCAGGCCTACGTCCACGGACGCGGATGGGTCGTCTTCGCCACCCCGCGCACCGACCGGCGCGGCCGGTTCACCGCCCGCTACCGATTCCGCGACACGACCCGCACCACCCGCTACCGCATCCGCGCCATCACCCGCATGGACACCGGGGCACCGTTCCTTACCCGCGCGAGTCGCGCGGTGCGCGTGAAGGTCGCGCCGTGACAGCCGTCCACCACTTCCGGACCATCGAAGCTATCCGGTGTGCGGCGTGGGCCCTACGAGCGCCCTCAACGACCGGCTCACCCAGGCTTCCTCCTCACTGCTGCATTCGGGCCGGCGCGAGGTCATCCACGCCAATGAGGCGAGCCCAGCCACCCCTCAGCGCGCTGCCGGAGTCGGCAGGTCATCGTCGGATCACACCTATCGCGGGTCATCGAGCCACGACGCCCCACGTTGTTGGATCTCAGCGACGAGCGCGGCCTGGACGGTCTCGACTTGCAGCCCCGAGACGACATCCTCGGCGGCCCCCGCCGTCGACGGATTCCATGTCAGCCCGAGCTGCCCATTGACGTCTGTCAGCACACGGCGCAGCGGCGCGCTCCCCTCGACGACCACGTGTGCGCTCACGAGAGCCGCGCCGCGCACAGCGCGCTGCGCGACCCCGGCCAGCTTGAACCCGCCAGCATGCAGACTCCAACAGCCCGGGCAGTACTCGCCGGCGAGCTCGCCCCGACTCACGACGAGGCCGCACGCGTCGAACACGTTGGATACGAGTTCGGCAAACGCGGCGAACCGCCGGTCAACACCCTCAGCGATCGACCTCGTCGGGACGATCATCTCGACGATGACGCAACCGCGATGGTACGCCGCCGCCCGGCCACCGCCGAGCCGAACGACCGGCGTGAACTTCAGCGCGCGGGCCGCGGCCGCCGCCGCCTCGAACCCCTCGTGATGCATGTCCAGCCGGCCGAACGCAACGGTGGCTCCCGGCCGGTACACGCGCGCCAGCGGCGAGCGGTGGGCGCGTGCGACCGCGTACAGAAGCTCCTCAGAGCGCTCCATATCACGCGCTGGCGCGTCAACATGAACCTCTTGAAGAATCTCCACGGACGGAGCCTCGTCTAGGTGGCACACCGTATCCGCGACTGCACCTCGTCGACCCGTCAGAGCGCGAGGCGGAGAGGCGCCTCGAGCAGGTCGCGGACCCGCGCGAGAAGTCGCGAGCCGTCGGCCCCGTACAGGATGCGATGGTCGCAGTTCAGAGTGAGCGTCATGAGGAGCTCGTCGACGATCTCGCCATCGCGTCGGGCGAGGACCTCGCGCGTCGCCCCCACGCCCAGGATCGCCGCCTGGCCGCCGTTGATGACCGGAGAGATCGACGTCATCCCGAACATCCCGAGGTTCGACACGGTGAACGTCCCGCCGGTGAGATCCGCGGGGGCGATGCTGCCGTCCCTCACCGCGGCGGCGAGCCGTCGCGTCTCGCGAGCGATCTGCCCGAGCGACTTGCGGTCGACGTCGAAGACCGTCGGGACCACGAGCGCGTCCTCGGTCGCAACAGCGACGCCGAGGTTGACGTGCTCGTGGAGGAGGAACGCGTCACCGTCGAAGCGCGCATTCGCCCGGGGGTGGTCGCGCAAGGCGACCGCGACCGCGCGGACGATGATGTCGTTGATCGAGGGCACCACGTCGCCGTCCGCCGCGAGCGCCTTGAGCTCCGCACGAAGCGCGACCGCGGCGTCCATACGCACCTCCGTCGCGACCTGGAAGTCGGGCACGGTGGTCTGCGTCTCCACCATCCGCCCGGCGATCGTCTTCTGCACGCGCGTGAGAGGCTGACGGACGTCGTGGGTCGCGGGTGACGCCGACCCTCCCGTCTCGAGAGAACCCGGAGCCGGGGGCGTCGCCGGCGCGACCGGCTCGTCCGCGGCCCTCTCGACCCCGATGTGCGCTTCCACGTCGCGACGGGTCACGCGTCCCCGCGGGCCGGTTCCCGTGACCGCGGAGAGAGCGATTCCGTGCTCGGCCGCGATCCGGCGTGCGAGCGGGGACGTCGCGGGCTCCGCGGGGCCGTTGCCGAGCGCTGGGGGCGGCGCGGTCGCCAAGGCCGCCGCAGGCCGGCTTACCGGAGAGGGGACCGCCGCTTCGGTGTCGGCGGCGTCCTCGGAACCAGCGGCCCCGGCGCGCTCGGCTTCGCCGATGCGAGCGATGACGGCACCCACGGGGACGGTGTCTCCCTCCGGAGCGACGATCGTCAGCGATCCGGCGACGTCGGCCTCGTGCGTCGCCGTCGCCTTGTCGGTCTCGATCTCGACGAGCTCGTCGCCGGCGGCCACGTCGTCGCCGTCCGCCCTGAGCCACGTGAGGATCGTCCCCTCCTCCATCGAGTCAGAGAGCTTGGGCATCGTGATCTCGGTCATGCGGACTCCCTCAGTCGATGAGGTCGAGGGCCGCGCCGACGACCGTGTCGGCGTCGATCCCGAAGTGGCGGTACAGGTCGGGGACGTCGCCGGACTGCCCGAAGTCGTCGACGCCCAACGACGTGATGGGGACGCGTCGCACGCCTCCGAGGAAGGCGAGCGTGTGTGCGTGACCGTCGAGCACGGTGACCATCGGCGCCGCGCGGTCGACCGGGAAAAGGTCGTCGAGGAACTTCGCGTCGCCGTCACCCACGGCCTGCCGGGCGCGGGCTGCCCGAAAGACGAGATCCGCGGAGGTCAGGCAGACGACGTCGGTGCGGACTCCGCCGGACTCGAGCTCGTCGGCGGCGGCCAGCGCCTCGGTCACCACCGCTCCCATGGCGACGATCGTGATCCTGGGAGGGCCGTCGGCGATCCGCAGCCGGTAGCCGCCGGCGAGCACCTGTCGTCGCCGCTCGGCGAGTGCATCGGCGTCCTCGGGAAGGGCGGCGAGCGCCTGGTCGACGGGGAGGGTGCTCAAGCGGAAGTACGCGGAGACGCCGTCGGGGCGCCCGACGCGGCTCATCGCGTGGAGCAGCGTCCACTCGAGGTCCTGTCCGAAGGCCGGCTCCCATGCGATGCAGCGCGGCTGCTCGAGCCCGACGGAAGGAGTGGTCACGGAGTGGTGCGCGCCCCCCTCCGGTGCGAGCGTCACGCCGGACGGCGTGCCGACGAGAATCGACTGGCCCCCCGCATACATGCCGAACGACCACGGCTCGAGCGCACGGTTGACGAACGGGTCGTAGATCGTCCCGATCGGGATAAGCGGTCGGCCGTCACGTGACCACGTCGCTCCCAGCTCGCCGAGCAGCCCGACGAGGTTGCCCTCGGCGATCCCCAACTCGATGTGCTGCCCGTGTTCGCTCTCGCGCCAACCCACGAGGCGGTCGCTGTCGTCGGCGAACCAGTCGATGCGCTCCCCGATGTGCCAGATGCCCACCCGGTTGATCCAGCCGCCGAGGTTCGTCGACGAAGCGACGTCAGGACTCACCGTGACCACGTGGTCGGCGACCCGCGGGGCGCCATGGGCGAGGTCGACGAAGAACCGTCCGAACTCCTGCTGCGTGGACACCTTGCCGCGGTGGT
>NZ_JBLKKY010000015.1:0-69714 GCF_059438195.1 Paraconexibacter sp. | reverse complement strand
CGCGCCGGAGCCCGTCGTCCGGCGGCGCGGCCGCCCGGTGGACGGCGGGCGCACGCCGGCGGGGCGTCAGAGGAGCGACCTCGGGGCGCGCGTCATGGCGGCGATCCCGGCGGCGGCGATCGCGATCGTCCTCGTGGCGGCCGGCGACATCTGGTTCACGCTCGGCGTCGCCGTCCTCGGCTTCATCTGCGTCCACGAGCTCTTCCTCATGTACGCGCGGGCGCACCCGTCGCGTCTCGCGGGCTTCCTCGGCGTCGCGGGCCTCGCGCTGGCCGCCTACCTCGGCGAGCCGTTCCACGTGCTGCTCGTCTTCGTCGCGACGTTCCCCGTCGTCTTCCTCCTGACGGCGGCCCAGCCCCGCGGCGGCGCGCCGGCGATCTCCGTCGCGGTGCTCGGCATCGGGTGGATCGGACTCGCGATCGCCCACGCGATCCTCCTGCGCGAGCTTCCGCACGGCGGCGGGATCGTCGTCGACGTCCTCGTCGGGACGTTCCTCGGCGACACCGGCGCCTATCTCGGCGGGCGCGCCTTCGGCCATCGCAAGCTCGCGCCGGCGATCTCGCCGAACAAGACCGTCGAGGGCCTCGCGATCGGCATGGTGACCTGCGTCATCGCGGTGTGGTTCGCGGGCCTCTACCAGGACTGGCTCTCGGGGACCGACGCCCTCATCCTCGGCGCGGCCGTCGCCGTCATCGCGCCGATCGGCGATCTCTTCGAGAGCTATCTCAAGCGCGACGCGGGCACGAAGGACACCGGGAGGCTCTTCGGCGCGCACGGCGGCGCGCTCGACCGCCTCGACGCAGCGCTCTTCGCGATCGTCGTCGGGTACTACGTGTGGGTCGCGCTGCTGTGAGCGCCCGCCTCGGGCGCCGGCGGACGCCGGCCCTCAGGCGACGACCGTGATCGCGCCCGGGACGACCGAGAAGCGCGCCTCGGGCATCGTCCCGATGTAGTCGCCGTCGACCTGGACCGGGAGCTCGCGGCCGTCCGTCGAGCGGATCGTGAGGCCCTCGATGCCCGCGAGCTCGGTCACCGCGCGGTGCCGGGCGAGGTGGGCCTTCTCGCGGAAGATCCGCCAGGTGACGCCGGGCATCACGGTCGGCGTGGAGCGCTCGAGGACGACCGCCGACAGCGTCCGCGAGTCGAGCGTCGCGCCTTCGGCGACGTGGAGCGGAAGGCTCTTGAAGTAGGAGTAGGGGTCGGCGTTCTGGACGAGCGAGGTGACGCCGGGGACGGTCGTCCCGTCCGGCGTCGTCGCCTCGAGCTTCGGCGGGTTGACGACGTAGTCCTTGAGGAAGGTCGTCGTCGCGGCGTACGTGTAGTAGTAGGCGCCGTATCGCGCCTTGAGGCGCGGGTGGGCGTCGACGCGCTTCACGACGCTCGCGTCGAGCCCCACGCCGGCGGAGAACGTGAACCAGCGGTCGTTGACCTTCGCGAGGTCGACCGGCCGGGGGGCCCAGGTGTCGGCGATGCGCAGGAGGTGCTCGGTCGCGTCGACGATGTCCCCGGGGATGCCGAGCATGCGGCAGTAGACGTTCGTCGCGCCGCCGGGAAGCGTCGTCAGCGGCGTCGGGCAGCCCGCGAGGCCGTTCGCGGCCTCGTTGAGGGTGCCGTCCCCGCCGAACGCGACGACGACGTCGTAGCCCTCCTGGCCCGCCTCGCGGCACAGCTCGGTCGCGTGGTCGCGCCGCTGCGTGTCGATCGCCTCGACGTCGTAGCGCCCCTGCAGCGCGTACACGACGAGGTTCTTGAGCCGGTCACTCACCGTCGTCGCGTAGGGGTTGACGATGACGAGCATGCGCTTGCGCTCGACCGGGCGGTCGGCGGCGAACGTCGCGCCGAGGCGCTCGAGGTCGGCGAGCTGGAGAGGGGCGGCCACGGAGCCTCGTACCCCACGCGCGTGCGCGCGTTACCGCACCCGGCGCGGAAGCCCGTCGCCCGTCGGGAGACGGCGGCGGAAGGCGTCCGGGGGCCTCAGAGGAGGAGCGTGCGAGCCCGGACGGAGCCCGCCGCGAGGGCCGCCGCTCCGACCGCGTCGGCCGCGACCGCGGTGGCGGCGACGGCCGGCGCGCGCCGCCGGCCCCACGGCCGTGCCTCGCGGACCACGCGTCGGACGTAGGGGAGGGCGAGGAGCGCGAGGGGGCGGGCGCGGCGGCGGCCCGCGGCGGCGGCGACCACGCCGAGCGCGGCGAGGTCGAACTCGGCCGTGCGGCGCGTGAGGAACCAGCGCCGGTGGCAGCGGTGCGCCCGCAGCTCCGGCACGCGACCGACGAGCGCGGGGAAGAAGCGCAGGCGCGCTCGCTCGCGGACGAAGGTCCACGGCGTGCCGGGGAAGACCGCGTGGTCGACGCGCGCCTCCTCGGCGAAGACGACGGCGGCCCCGGACCGGACCGCGCGCCACCCGAGCCACGCGTCCTCGCCGAGCTCCTTCGCGGTCCGCGTGCCGAGCCAGCTCTCGAAGCCGCCCAGCCGGTCGAAGAGCTCGCGGCGGACGACGAGGTTCGCCGTCTCGAAGAGGCCGCTGAGTCCGGGGACGTGGACCGTCCTGTCGAACGGGCCGGGGGAGGCGTCCCGTGGCGGCCCGACGGAGCCCTGGACGAGATCGGCGCCGTCGTCGAGGGCCGAGAGGGCGCACGCGAGCCAGTCCGGCCGGGGGACGCAGTCGGCGTCGGTGAACGCGAGCACGTCGCCGCGCGCGACGGCCGCCGCCGCGTTGCGGGCCGCCGCGGGGCCGCGCCCTGGTCCTGTGACGACGCGCGCGCCGAGCGGGTGCGCCGCCGCGAGCTGGGCGGTGCCGTCCGCCGAGCCGTCATCGGCGACGAGGACCTCGACGGCGACGTCGCTCGGGAGGGTCTGGGCCGCGAGAGCGTCGAGCAGCGCGGGGAGGGTCGACGCGGCGTCGCGGGCGGGGACGATGACGCTCACGTGCCGCATCGGGCGGAGCACGCTACCGTGCGCGCCGATGTCCGACCCGCGCGCCCACATGGCCGAGTTCTGGGATGCCCGCGCCCGCGAGGACGCGCTGCACTTCGTCGACGACCGCCTCGGCTACGACCCGCGGCGTGACGCCGCCGGTGAGGAGTGGTTCTGGTCGGAGGGCGAGCGGCTCCTGGGTGAGATGCTCGCCCGCAGCGAGGCGCCGCCGCTCGCGCGCGACGCCGTCGCGCTCGACCTGGGGTGCGGCGTCGGTCGCTTCACGCGCGCCCTCGCCCGCCGGTCCGGTCACGTCCACGGGGTCGACGTGAGCGCGGAGATGCTCGCCCGCGCCCGGGAGGTGCTCGCCGACGTCCCGAACGTCACCCTCCATCTCGGCGACGGGGCGACGCTCTCCGCGATCCCCGACGGGAGCGTCGACGTCGCCGTCTCGTTCGTCGTCTTCCAGCACATCCCGGATCCGGAGGTGACGCTCGGCTACCTCCGCGAGCTCGGGCGCGTCCTGCGTCCCGGCGGCTGGATCTGCGTCCAGGTGTCGAACGACCCGTCGGTCCACCGCCGGCGCGCGGACCTCCCGCGCCCGCGGCTGCGGGACCGCCTGCTCGGACGCGTCCCCCGTGGCACCGACGACCCGGCGTGGCTCGGCTCGGCCGTCACGATCGAGCAGCTCGACGCGGCGCTCGCCGACGGCGGCCTGCGCAGCGCCCACCGCACCGGCGTCGGGACGCAGTACCTCCTCGAGCGCGCGGTGAAGGCCTGAGCCACAGCGCCGAACAGGATTCCTCCGTTGCCCCGGCCACGGAGGAATCCGGTTCGGCCGCTCAGAAGGGGGCCGCCCGGGCCAAGGCGGCTACAGCCAGCGCTGGCGGCGGAGCACCCAGACCATCCCGCCGAGCATGACCACCATGAGGGCGACGATGAGCCAGAACGCCTCGATCGAGCCCTCGCCCGGGACGCTGACGTTCATCCCGAAGACCGACGCGACGAGCGTGAGCGGGAGGATCGCGGCGCTGAAGACGGTGAGGATGCGCAGGACGTCGTTGAGCTGGTGGGTGAGCACCGACTCGTTCGTGTCCTCGAGGCCCTCGACGACCTCCTTGAAGTTCTCGAGCATGTCCCAGATCCGCTCCGACGCGTCGTTGATGTCGTCGAAGTAGACGTCGAGGTCCTCGGGGATGTAGCGCTTCGTCCGCTCCAGGTCGGCGAGCGCGGCGCGCTGCGGCCGGACGATCTTGCGGAAGTTGATGATCTCCTGCTTCGCGTTGGAGAGGTCGCGGACGATCTCCTTGGAGCGCCCCTCGAAGATGTCCCCCTCGAGGCGCTCGAGCTTGTTCCCGATCTTGCGCAGCATCGGGAAGGAGGCGTCGACGCAGCCGTCGACGATGCGGTAGAGGAGGTAGCCGGCGCCCTTCCCGAAGAGCGCTTCGCGCACGTCGTCGTGCTGCGCGGAACGCGAGAAGAGGTACTCGAGCGGCTGGACCGGCTGGTTCGGCAGCGTGATGACGAAGTCCGGCCCGACGAAGACGTCGACCTCGGCGGCGTTGAGCCGGCCCACCTGCTTGTCGTAGGCGGGGAAGTGGAGGACGACGAAGAGGTAGTCCTCGTACTCGTCGACCTTCGGCCGCTGGTTGCGCGAGAAGACGTCCTCGTAGTCGAGGGGGTGGAACGAGAAGTGCTCCTCGAGCCAGGCGCGCTCGGACTGGCGCGGCTGGAGGATGTTGATCCACCGCAGGCCGCCCGCCTCGACGACCTCGACGTTCGGGGTCTCAGGCTCGGCGTCGTGGGGTGCGAGCGGACCGCGGCCACGCGTCGACCGCCGCAGGCGGGGCTTCGGCAGGTTCGGCATGGGGACTTCGAGGCTCGTCGCTCATCGTCGATCACCGGCGCGGACGCGGTCCGTCCCTGGGAGTGTACCCCCGCCGTACCGCCTCTCTGACCGCTGGGCGCGAGCGCCCACGCGTCCAGCGGAGGTTGCCCGCCACCGCGGCGCGGTTATACTGGTCGGCAGACATAGCTGGACACATCCAGAGGGGTGGAGGGACTGGCCCGAAGAAGCCCCGGCAACCACGGCGCGCTGCGCGCGACGAAAGGTGCCAATTCCTGAGAGATGTGGCCGGGGTTCGCCTCTGGAGCCTCCGCCACGCACGGAGGTTTTTTCATGGCTGCAGACAAGTTGAAGTGCCGGGAGTGCGGGACGGAGTACCCGCTCGAAGCCCACTACGTGTGCGATCGCTGCTTCGGGCCGCTCGAGGTCTCCTACGCGCACCCGGAGGTGGGTGACGTCGGCGAGGCGCGCCGTCGCATCCAGGCGGGTCCGCAGAACATGTGGCGCTACGCCGACTTCCTGCCGCTCGCCGGCGGGCCTCCCGGCCCGAGCAACCGCCAGGCCTCGCGCGCCGGCCTTCCCGCGGGCTGCACCCCGCTCGTCCGCGCCGACCGGCTCGCCGAGCACCTCGGCCTCCGCGAGGTGTGGGTGAAGAACGACGCGGCGAACCCGACGCACTCCTTCAAGGACCGCGTCGTCTCGGTCGCGACCGCGCGTGCGCGCGAGCTCGGCTTCGAGGTCCTCGCCTGCGCCTCGACCGGCAACCTCGCGAACGCGGTCGCCGGCCAGGCCGCCGCGCTCGGCATGGAGTCCTACGTCTTCATCCCGGCCGACCTCGAGGAGCAGAAGATCCTCGCGACCGGCGTCTACGGGACGAACGTCGTCGCGGTGAACGGGAACTACGACGACGTGAACCGCCTCTGCACCGAGCTGAGCGGCGAGCGTGAGGGCTGGGCCTTCGTCAACGTCAACATGCGGCCCTACTACGCCGAGGGCTCGAAGACGCTCGCCTACGAGATCGCCGAGCAGCTCGGCTGGCAGATCCCCGACCGCCTCGTCGTCCCGATCGCATCGGGGTCGCTCTTCACGAAGATCGCGAAGGGCTTCGAGGAGTGGCTCGACCTCGGGATCGCCGAGGGGTCGCTCCCGAAGATGAACGGGGCCCAGGCCCTCGGCTGCTCTCCGGTCGCCCAGGCCTACGAGGCCGGGCTCGACATCTGCCGTCCGGTGAAGCCGGACACGATCGCGAAGTCGCTCGCGATCGGGAACCCGGCGGACGGCCCGTACGCCGTCGAGCTCGCCCGCCGCAGCGGCGGGAGCGTCGACTCGGTCACCGACGACGAGGTCCGCGCGGGCATCCGCCTCCTCGCCGAGACGACCGGAATCTTCACCGAGACCGCAGGCGGCGTGACGACCGCGACCCTCCAGAAGCTCGCCGAGCGCGGCGAGATCGATCCGGAGGAGCGCGTCGTCATCGTCATCACCGGCGAGGGCCTCAAGACCCTCGACGCCGTCCGCGGCACGTTCGAGACCCACACCATCGACCCGAGCTTCGAGGCCTTCGAGGCCGAGTTCGCCGCGACCGGAGCGCGTTCCTGAGATGCCCGTCACCGTCAAGCTCCCCACCCAGCTCCGCACCGCCGCCGGCGGCGCGTCCGCGATCGAGGTCTCCGGCGGCACCGTCGCCGAGGTCCTCGACGCCCTCTACGTCGAGCATCCCGAGCTCCGCGACCGCCTCGCGGACGAGTCGGGGCAGCTGCGCCGCTTCGTCAACGTCTACGTGAGCGGCGAGGACATCCGCTTCGGCGAGGGTCTCCAGACCGCGGTCGCCGACGGCAGCGAGGTCCAGGTCCTCCCCGCCGTCGCCGGCGGCTGATCCACCAGCCGGCCCATCCCGCCTGACGACGCTCACGCTCGCCGTGAGCTTCGTCAGGCGGGATGGCGAGAGCGGCGGGACTCTCGCCGGGTAACGGACCGCGACATGCCGGACCGGCTCGACAGGTACCGCGGCAAACGCGACCCGGCGCGGACGTCGGAGCCGGTGCCCGCATCCGGCGACGGACGGGCGCGACGGCGGCGCGCGGCCGGCCCGCGCTTCGTCGTCCAGGAGCATCACGCCCGCAGGCTCCACTGGGACCTGCGGCTCGAGCACGACGGCGTCCTCGCCTCGTGGGCGCTGCCGCGCTACCTCCCGCCCGCGCCCGGGGAGAACGTCGTCGCGATCCGCACCGAGGACCACCCGCTCGAGTACGCCGACTTCGAGGGCGAGATCCCGGCCGGCGAGTACGGGGCGGGGACGATGGAGATCGTCGATCGCGGCGTGTACGACGAGATCCTCTGGGAGGACCGCAAGGTGGAGGTCCGCCTGCGCGGCGATCTCCTCGACGGCGAGTACGCCCTCTTCCCGATCGACCGCGACGGCGATCCGTCGTCGGACGGGACGACGTGGATGATCCACCGGATGGACGAGCCCGGCCCGCGCGCGGCGGCGGCCGCGCCCGAGCGGATCGCGCCGATGCTCGCCCGCGCCGGGACGCTGCCCGACGGGGAGGCGTGGACGTTCGAGGTGAAGTGGGACGGCGTCCGCACCATCGTCCGCTCCTCTCCCGGGGAGTGGGCCGCGCGCAGCCGCTCGCTCGCGGACGTGAGCGCGACGTTCCCCGAGCTGTCGGCGGTCGGCCGCGCCCTCGGCCGCCACCGGGCCGTCCTCGACGGCGAGGTCGTCGCGCTCGCGGACGACGGGACGCCCAGCTTCGCCCGGCTGCAGAAGCGCCTCGGGCGGACCGACCCCGCCCGCGTGAAGCGGATCGCCCGCGACGTGCCCGTCCGCTACGTCGTCTTCGACGTCCTCTGGCTCGACGGGGAGGACCTCACGGGGCGCCCGTGGGAGGAGCGGCGGGCACGCCTCGAGTTGCTCGGCCTCGAGCGTCACGGGGCCCCCGTGGTGATGGTGCCCGCCCCGGAGGACGACGGGTCGGCGCTTCTCGATGCCGCTCGCCGGATCGGCCTCGAGGGGGTCATCGCGAAGCGCCGCGATGCGGCCTACCAGCCGGGGCGCCGGACCGACGCGTGGGTGAAGGTGAAGCTCACCGGGACGCTCGAGCTCGCGATCGTCGGCTGGACGCCGGGGGAGGGGCGCCGCCAGGAGCGCATCGGCGCGCTCCTCCTCGCGCTGCCCGACCCGGACACCGGCGCGCTGCGGTACGCCGGCCGCGTCGGGACCGGCTTCTCCGAGTCCGACATCGACGCCCTGCGGAGGCTGCTCGGCGAGCGCGAGACGTCGGAGCCGGCGTTCGAGCCCTCCGCGGGCGGCGTCACCGCGCCGCGGGAGGCGCGCTTCTGCGAGCCGGGCCTGTGGTGCGAGGTGGCCTTCACCGAGATGACCGGGGACGGGGTGCTGCGCCACCCCTCGTACAAGGGGCTCGTCGAGCGCGACGACGGCGGGGAGGAGCCTGCCGAGGCCGCGGCGGCACCGGCCCGTGGCGGGCGCGCAGGCGGCGAGAGCACGCGCGTGCGGACCGGGGGGCGCGAGCTCAAGCTGACGAACCTCGACAAGCCTCTGTGGCCCGACGGGACGACGAAGGCCGACATGCTGCGGTACGCGGCGGAGATCGCCCCCGTGATGCTCCCGCACCTCGCGGGGCGCCCGCTCACCCTCCGCCGCTGGCCCGACGGGACGACCGGGCCGACGTTCTTCGAGAAGCGCGCGCCGGGGCACCGCCCCGCGTGGGTGGAGACGGCGACCGTCCGGCTCGAGGGGGAGCTCGCCGAGCAGGTCGTCGCCTCGGAGCCCGCGACGCTCGTCTGGCTCGCGAACCTCGCGGCGATCGAGCTCCACGCGCCGCTGCATCGCGTGCGCGGCCCGGAGCCCGCGGGCTCCGCGGAGGCGCGGCGGGCGGACCTCGTCGCGTTCGACCTCGACCCCGGGGCGCCGGCGACCTCCATCGACTGCGCGCGCGTCGCGCTCCTCCTCCGCGGGATGCTCGGCGGGCTCGGCCTCGACTGCGCGGTGAAGTCCTCGGGCTCGAAGGGCCTCCAGGTCTACGTGCCCCTCGGCGGCGACGGGGCACCGTACGCGCGGACGCGCGCGTTCTCGAAGGCGGTCGCCGAGGTCCTCGCGCGCTCGGAGCCCGACCGGATCGTCGCGGTCCAGGCGAAGGCCAAGCGCGCGGGGAAGGTGCTCGTCGACTGGTACCAGAACGACCCGTCGAAGACGACCGTCGCCGTCTACTCGCTGCGCGCCGCGCACGACCGCCCGACGGTGAGCGCCCCGCTCACCTGGGAGGAGGTCGAGGCGGCGGCGGACGGCGGCTCCCCGGAGGACCTCCTGCTCGGGCCCGGTGACGTCCTGCGCCGCGTCGACGAGATCGGCGACCCGTTCGCGATGACGCTCACGACGGAGCAGTCCCTGCCGGAGGGCGCGTAGGCCTACACCCCGGCGCAGAGAGCCTGCAGCGTGAGGAGCGCGCGCTCGGGATCCTCGCGCATGAGCGCGAAGGCCCGCGAGGCCTCGTCGACGTCCCCGAGCGAGACCTCTCTGCGCTCGACGCAGAACCGCGCGATCCAGCGGACGGCGGCGCGCTCGTAGCGCTCCGGCTCGCGGTCGCGCAGGAGGACGCAGACGTGGAGCGCGTCGTCGAGGGAGACCGCCGGCAGCTCCGCCGCCGCCGCCCGTACGAGCGTGAGGTTCCCGCTCTCGAGGGCGCGGCGGAAGCGTGCGTACGCGGACCCGTTCGACGTCATGGCGAACACATGTTCGCATCGGGGTCAAGGGGCGCGAGGTGCCCGCCTCCGGGGGCGTGCGATCCTCCTCGACGTGCAGGAGGTCTCCCTTCGCGACGGCGTCATCCGCCTCGGTCAGCTCCTCAAGCTCGCCGGTCTCGTCGGCTCGGGCGGGGAGGCCCGGCTGCTCCTCGAGGAGGCCGAGATCACGGTGAACGGCGAGCCGGAGAACCGGCGCGGCCGTCAGCTCGTGCCCGGCGACGTCGTCGTCGTCGACGGCGAGGAGCTCCTCCTCACCGGGCCCTCCGCCGAGGGATGACGCGCGGCCACTGGCTGAAGGCGGTCGGCCACGCCCGCGGGCCGCTGCCCGAGCACTGGGTCCGGGACGGGCGCGTCGATCTCCTCGACCGGACGGGCTTCCCGCGCCGCCCCCGCATCGCGACGGGCGACCGGCTCGTCTACTACGCCTCGGTGTGGCGCCGCGTCTGCGCGATCGTCGAGGTGACGGGCGAGCCCACCGACGCCGTGCCGCACCCGGCCGACTCGGCCCGCTGGCCGTGGTCCGTCCCCGTCACCGCGCTCCTCGTCGTCCCCGTCCTCGAGGACGCCCCGCCGGTCGAGGCGATCGGCGTCGCGCCGCGCTCGATGAGCCAGCAGTCCCACATCCGACTCCGCGAGGAGCACTACGCGCGCGCGGTCGAGGCGCTCGCGTCCGTCGCGGCGTGAGCGGGGCGCGAGGACGTGTGGAGATCCGGCGACGACAGGCGTCGCTCGATCGCCGCACGTCGCCGCGGGGACCGGCGTGCGGCGACGTGACGACGCCGAGCGTCGCCGGGTCGGCGCACGCCCCGGACGGCGCTGCGGCGCGCATCGAGTATCCTCGCCGTTCCGGCGCCCGTAGCTCAGTGGATAGAGCGCCTGCCTCCGGAGCAGGAAGTCGCAGGTTCGAATCCTGCCGGGCGCGTCGGAAGCCGCCGCTCCGGGTACTCCCCCTCAACGTCACCGCACCGGGGGAGACCCAATGACAGTCGTCGCGATCGTCGGCATCTGCATCGTCCTGCTCATCATCAGCTTCCTGGCCCCGAGCCTCTCGCGGCACCCGCAGCGCGGGGTCAACAAGGCCATCGGCTTCCCGCGACTCCTCGTCGCGCAGCTGCCGGGACCGATCGGACGCTGGGCGTCGAAGCCGTTCGACAAGACGCAGCGCAGCGCGAATCGCAGCGCCGCGAAGGGACGCGAGGGGCGGGCGAAGCTGCCGCTGTGAGGACTCAGCCCGGCCGGCGGAACCGGAGCACCGCGACGTCGTCGCCCTTGCCCGCGCCGCGGAGCGGGCGGTGGGTCGCGGTCTTCGCGCCCGGCACGGGCTCGAGCCCGACCGTCGCGGCGTAGCCGCGCAGCGTCGCGAGGTTCGGCAGCCACCACGTGTAGCGGGAGCCGGGAGCGACCGGCCGGTACTCCGCGACCGGCCGGCGACGGTGCCGGCGCGTGAGCGGGACCGAGTACGCCTCGACCATGAGGAGCTCGCCGCCCGGCCGCAGGACGTCGCGCATCCGCTCGAGCGCGCCGACCGGGTCGCGGAGGTGCTGGAGGATCGTGCCGCAGAGGACGAGGTCGACCGGGCCGCCGGTCCACGCGTCCTCGAGCTCGTACACCGTGCCGAGGACCCGCTGGACCTCGGAGCCGAGCGCCTCGCGCGCGAGGAGGAAGCCGCTGCCCCACTCGAGCCCCGAGGCCTCCGTGTCGGCGAGGTTCGCCGCGCGCGTGTTCGGCGGCCAGTCGGCCTGGGTGCCGTCGGGGAGGTCGAGCGTGTGGACGGAGGCGGCGCCCCGGCGCTCGAGCTCGAAGGCCCAGAAGCCGTCGAACGTCCCGACGTCGAGGCAGCGCCGGCCGGCGAGGGACGAGGGCAGCGCGACCGGCGCGAGCGTCCGGAGGTCGCAGAACCCCGGCGTCGTCACGCCCGGAGCGAGATCGATCGTGTGGTACCAGGCCGGATGCTCGGAGACGCGGCGCGCGATCTCGTCGGCCGCAGGGACAGGGGCGGGGGACACGCGCGGGAGGCTACGCGCTCGACCCACCTGAGCGGCGCCCCGGCGGTCCCGGCGCTACCCTCGCCCGCGGTGGACCTCTCGCTCCTCTTCTGCGGGACCTCCGGCGCGGTCCCGACGGCCCGCCGCGGGCTCCCGGCGATCCTCGTGCGCGCGGGCGGCGACCGCCTGCTCATCGACTGCGGGGAGGGGACGCAGCGCCAGCTCATCCGCTCGGTCGGGCTCGTCGACGTCGACGCCGTCCTCCTGACGCACCATCACGCCGACCACTGGCTCGGCCTCCCCGGCCTGCTCCGCAGCTACCACCTGCGCGAGCGGGAGCGCGAGCTCCTCGTCTACGGGCCGCCGGGCACCGAGGCGCTCCTCGCCTCCGCGCGCGTCACCTACGGCAAGCTGCGCTACCCGCTCGAGGTCGCCGACATCGAGGCGGGCGACGCGCTCGAGTGGGACGGGTACGCGATGGAGGCCTTCAACGTCTCCCATCGGGGCCGGGCGCTCGGCTACTCGTTCGTCGAGGAGGACCGTCCCGGCCGGTTCGACGCGGCGCGCGCCGAGGCGCTCGGCGTGCGCCCGGGACCGGACTTCGGGCGGCTGCAGGCCGGTGAGGCGGTCGACGGCGTCACCCCCGAGCAGGTCGTCGGCGAGCCGCGCCGCGGCCGGCGGCTGGTCTTCTCGGGGGACACCGCGCCGTGCGATGCGGTCCGCGCGGAGGCGGACGGCGCCGACGTGCTCGTCCACGAGGCGACGTTCCTCCACGCGGACGTCGAGCGCGCCCGCGAGACCCAGCACACGACCGCGCGGCAAGCGGGGGAGATCGCCGCCGAGGCTCGCGTGCGGGCGCTCGTGCTCGTCCACTTCTCGCAGCGCTACCACCCGCGCGAGCTGCGGGACGAGGCCCGCGAGGCCTTCCCGGAGGCGATGCTCCCGCGCGACCTCGACAGCCTCGTCGTCCCGTTCCCCGAGAAGGGGCCGCCCGAGCTCCACCGCTTCGACGAGTCGGCGCCCGTCGCCGAGGATCCCGCGCCCGAGGCCGCGCCGTGACCGACCATCGCGACGATCCGCACGCCGACGAGCCGCCGACGGACCGCATGCGGGGCGAGCCGCCCACCCGGCCGATGCCGTGGCGGGAGCGAGTGGGTCCGCAGCGGGCGGACGAGCCCGGCGGAGCCGGCGGGGCGGGCGGGGCTCCGTCGTCCCCCTCCGGGCAGGACGGCGGCCGACCGCTCGGGACGCACTCCGGGCTCACCGTCCTCCTCGCCGGCGCGACCGGGTTCCTCGTCGGCGTCGTCCTCCTCGTCGCGATCGGGGCGACCGGCGGCGAGACGGAGACCGCGACGCAGGTGTCCGTGCGGACCGTCACGGCCGCGCCCGCCCCGACGACGACGCCGGGGACGGTCATCGTGACGACGCAGGTCCCCCCGCTCGTCGGCGAGCGGCTCGACACCGCCAGGGAGCGTCTCGAGCGCGCGCAGTTCGACATCGACATCGCGGGCGGCGGGCTCTTCGGCGTCGTCGTCGAGTCGAACTGGGAGGTCGTCGCCCAGGATCCGCCCGCGGGCACCGAGCTCGAGCAGGGGTCGACGGTCGAGGTCGAGATCGAGCGGAGATAGCGGGCGCGTCGACGCCCCGGGCGGTCGATCCGCCCGCCCGGCTGCTAGCGTCCGCCACACGTCCTTTAACCCGGTCCCGTGAGGCCAGGAAGGAGCAGAGTGAGCGCTGACGAGAAGGTCGTCCTCGACGAGGACGGGATGCGGCGGACCCTCGTGCGGATCGCGCACGAGATCGTCGAGAAGAACGGCGGTCCCGACGAGCTCGCCATCGTCGGCATCCACCGCCGCGGCGCGATCCTCGCGAACCGGCTCCACCGTCTCCTCACCGATCTCGTCGGCACCGACGTCCCGCTCGGGAGCCTCGACATCTCGTTCTACCGCGACGACGTCGCGACGCGGACCGACGCGCCCGTCGTCCACGCCTCGCAGGTCGACTTCGCCCTCGAGGGCCGCACGGTCGTCGTGGTGGACGACGTCCTCTTCACCGGCCGGACCGTCCGGGCCGCGATCGAGGCGCTGTTCGACTACGGCCGGCCCGGCCGCGTCCAGCTCGCGGTCCTCGCCGACCGCGGGCACCGCGAGCTGCCGATCCGGCCCGACTACGTCGGCAAGAACCTCCCGACCGCGCGCGCGGAGCGCGTGAACGTCCGCGTCCAGGAGCTCGACGGCGACGACCGGGTGACCATCTCGGAGAACGTCGCGGAGGCCCAGCGCTCGTGAACCACCTCCTCTCCATCGACGACCTCGACCGCGCCGCGATCGAGCGGATCTGCGACAGGGCGGCCTCGTTCACCGAGGTGAGCGACCGCGAGATCAAGAAGGTCCCCGCGCTCCGCGGCCGCACCGTCCTCACGCTCTTCTACGAGGCGTCGACGCGCACCCGCAGCTCGTTCGAGCTCGCCGCGAAGCGACTGAGCGCCGACGTCGTCACCTTCGCGTCGAGCGGGTCGAGCGTCGAGAAGGGCGAGTCGCTCAAGGACACCGTCCTCACCCTCTCGGCGCACAAGCCCGACGCGATCGTCATCCGCACTCCGTGGGCGGGGGCCGCCGAGCTCGTGAGCCGCTGGACGCCGGCGGCGATCGTCAACGCCGGCGACGGCAAGCACGAGCACCCGACGCAGGCGCTCCTCGACGTCTACACGCTGCGCCAGCGCCTCGGCGCGCTCGACG
The DNA here is from genome assembly GCF_059438195.1 of Paraconexibacter sp. NCBI lineage: Bacteria > Bacillati > Actinomycetota > Thermoleophilia > Solirubrobacterales > Paraconexibacteraceae > Paraconexibacter > Paraconexibacter sp. Next base: position 55,468 of record NZ_JBLKKY010000015.1, on the reverse strand, counting down.
GCGCGAACGTCTGGATCATCGGCGACGTCCTCCACAGCCGCGTCGCGCGATCGAACATCGTCGCGTTCGCGAAGATGGGCGCGCGCGTCACCGTCTGCGGTCCGCCGACGCTCCTCCCGCGCGGGATCGAGGAGGCCTTCCCGTGCGAGGTGCGGCACTCGCTCGACGACCTCCCGCAGGCCGACGTCATCTACGCCCTCCGCATGCAGAACGAGCGCATGCGGGACAGCTACATCCCGTCGCTGCGCGAGTACGCCGCACGCTTCCAGATCGACGGGCGCCGCCTCGCCCCGCACCAGATCGTCATGCACCCCGGCCCCGTGAACCGCGGGGTCGAGCTGAGCGGCGAGGTCGTCGACTCGCCGCAGGCCGTCATCACGATGCAGGTCGAGGCCGGCGTCGTCGTCCGCATGGCCGTCCTCTACGAGGTCCTCGCCGGCGCCCGCGCCGGCGAGCCCACCGTCCCGCCCTCCGACTCCGACGCGGCCCGCCGCGCGGCGTCCTCGACCCACCCGACCGCCTAGATGCCCGCAGATCCGCTCGTCCGCGCCCCGGCGCCCGACGCGACGCTCCTCGTGCGCGCCGCGCACGTCCTCGACCCCCGCACCGGCCTCGACCGCCCGCACGACGTCCTCGTGCGCGGCGGGGAGATCGCCGAGCTCGGGGCGCCCGGCTCGCTCTCCCCGCCGGACGCAGCCGAGGTCGTCGACGCCGAGGGCCTCCACCTCTTCCCGGCCTTCGTCGACCCGCACGTGCACCTCCGCACGCCGGGGCAGGAGCACAAGGAGGACCTCGCGAGCGGCACCCACTCGGCCGCCGCGGGCGGCTACTGCGTCGTCGTCGCGATGCCGAACACCGACCCCGTCCTCGACTCGGCACCGCTGCTGCGCTCGGTCCGGGACGCCGCCGCGCGCGACGCGCGGATCCCGGTCGGGTTCATGCCCTCGATCACGCGCGGCCTCGCCGGGGAGGACCTCACCGAGATGGCCGAGCTGCGGGACCTCGGCGCGCTCGGCTTCACCGACGACGGCAAGCCGGTCGTCAGCGCCGGCATGCTCCGCAAGGCGCTGCGCTACCAGCGGCTCTGCGGCGGCGTCCTCGCGCTCCACGAGGAGGACCCGACGCTCTCGGCCGGCGGCGCGATGCACGAGGGGGCGGTGAGCGCGCTCCTCGGCGTCGGCGGGATCCCGTCGATCTCCGAGTCGACGATGGTCGCGCGCGACTGCCTCATCGCCGAGCACGAGGACGGCGCGATCCACCTCCAGCACCTCAGCTCGATCGCCTCCGTCGAGGCGATCGCGGCGGCGAAGGCGCGCGGCGCCCGCGTGACGTGCGAGGCCTCACCGCACCACCTCTGTCTCACCGACGAGGACGTCCGAGACCTCGACACGCGCAAGAAGATGAACCCGCCCGTGCGCACCGAGCGCGACCGTCAGTCGCTCATCGCCGGCCTGCGCGACGGGACCATCGACTGCATCGCGACCGACCACGCGCCCCATGCGCGCGACGAGAAGGAGGTCCCGTTCGAGGAGGCGCCGATGGGCACGACCGGCCTGGAGACCGCCTTCGCCGCGGTCCACACCGAGCTCGTCGTCCCGGGGACGCTCCCGCTCGCCCTCGTCGTCGAGAAGCTGACGAGCGGCGTGGAGCCGCTCGGCCTGCCGGCCCCGCGGATCGAGCCCGGCGCCCCGGCGAACGTCACGCTCGTCGATCTCTCCCGCGAGTGGGAGGTCGGCGAGGACGGCTACCGCTCGCGCTCGACGAACTGCTGCTTCGCGGGCCGCCGGCTCCGCGGCCGGGTCCTCCTCACCGTCGCGGCGGGCGCGCTCGTCCATCGCGAGCCCGTGCTCGAGACGACGGGAGGTGCGGCATGAGCGCGCCCACGGCCTACGTCCTCCTCGAGGACGGGACGCGATTCGACGGTCTCGCCGTCGGCGCCGCCGGCCATGCCGTCGGCGAGGTCGTCTTCACGACCGGCATGTCGGGCTACCAGGAGTCGGTCACCGACCCGTCCTTCGCGGGTCAGCTCATCACGTTCACGTACCCGCACATCGGGAACTACGGCGTGAGCCAGGCCGCGATGGAGTCGGACCGCATCCACGCGCGCGCGGTCATCATGCGCGCCGCGACGAACAGCGAGGACGCGCCGACCGCCGAGCGCGGCTGGCTCGACTGGCTCGAGGACTGCGGCGTCCCGGCCATCACGGACGTCGACACCCGCGCGCTCGTGCGGCACATCCGCGACGCCGGCTCGATGCGCGGGGGCGTCTTCCCGGCGTCGATGCCGGAGGGCGAGGCGCGGGAGCGCATCGCCGCCGAGCCCCCGATGGCCGGCCGCGACCTCGCGAAGGAGGTGACGCCGGCAGAGGCGACGGTCCACCGCGACCCGTCGGCGGCGCCCGGCTCGCTCGTCCGCGTCCACGCGATCGACTGCGGCATCAAGGGGTCGATCGTCCGCAACCTCGTCGCCCGCGGCGCCGAGGTGACCCTCCATCCGTGCAGCGTGAGCGCCGACGAGCTCCTCGCGACCGACGCCGACGCGTTCTTCCTCGCGAACGGCCCCGGCGATCCCGCCGCCCTCGACCACGTCGTCGACACCGTGCGGGAGCTCATCGGGAAGCGTCCGGTGTGGGGCATCTGCCTCGGCCACCAGCTCCTCTGTCGCGCGGTCGGCCTCGGCACGACGAAGCTGCCGTTCGGCCATCGCGGCGCGAACCATCCGGTGAAGGACCTCAGGACAGGGAGGATCGAGATCACCTCGCAGAACCACGGCTTCGCGGTCACGGCGCCTCAGGGCGGGCTGCGCATCGAGGCCGACGAGCCGGTCCGCTGGTCCACCGACTTCGGTGAGGCGGCGCTCACGCACGTCAACCTCTACGACCGCACCGTCGAGGGGCTCGAGCTCCTCGACGTCGAGAGCGCGACGGTCCAGTACCACCCGGAGGCGGGCCCCGGCCCCCACGACGCCCTCTACCAGTTCGACCGATTCCTCGCCGCCGTCCGGAACGCCTGACCCATGCCCAAGCGCACCGATCTCAACCGCATCCTCATCATCGGCTCCGGGCCGATCGTCATCGGCCAGGCCGCCGAGTTCGACTACTCCGGCGTGCAGGCCTGCAAGGTCCTCAAGGAGGAGGGCTACGAGGTCGTCCTCGTCAACTCGAACCCGGCGACGATCATGACCGACCCGGAGTTCGCGGACGCGACGTACGTCGAGCCGCTGCTCCCCGACGCCGTGACGCGCATCATCGAGAAGGAGCGGCCGGACGCGCTGCTGCCGACGCTCGGCGGGCAGACCGCCCTCAACCTCGCGAAGTCGCTCTACGAGGACGGGACGCTCAACCGGCTCGGCGTCGAGCTCATCGGCGCGAACTACGACGCGATCTGCTGCGCAGAGGACCGCGACCTCTTCCGCGCCGCGATGGAGAAGGCCGGGCTCACGATGCCGGTCTCGGCGATCGCGACGACCCTCGAGCAGGCGATGGCCGAGCTCGAGCGCATCGGGCTGCCGGCGATCGTGCGCCCGGCGTTCACGCTCGGGGGCAGGGGCGGCGGCATCGCCCGCACCGAGGCGCAGTACAAGGAGATCGTCGCGCGCGGCCTCGACGCCTCGCCGATCTCGCAGGTGCTGCTCGACCAGTCGGTGCTCGGCTGGGGCGAGTTCGAGCTCGAGCTGATGCGCGACCACAACGACAACGTCGTCATCGTCTGCTCGATCGAGAACATCGACCCGATGGGCGTCCACACCGGCGACTCCGTGACGGTCGCCCCGCAGCAGACGCTCACCGACGCGCTCTACCAGCAGCTCCGGGACCAGGCGATCACGGTCATCCGCGCCGTCGGCGTGGAGACGGGCGGCTCGAACGTGCAGTTCGCGGTCAACCCGGAGACCGAGGAGATCCACGTCATCGAGATGAACCCGCGCGTGTCGCGATCCTCGGCGCTCGCGTCGAAGGCGACCGGGTTCCCGATCGCCAAGATCGCGGCGCGGCTCGCGGTGGGCTACGCGCTGGAGGAGATCGACAACGACATCACGCGACTCACCCCGGCGAGCTTCGAGCCGACGATCGACTACGTCGTCGTGAAGTGGCCGCGCTTCGCGTTCGAGAAGTTCACCGGGGCGAACGCCGAGCTCTCGACGCACATGAAGAGCGTGGGGGAGGCCATGGCCATCGGCCGCACCTTCCGGCAGGCCTTCGGGAAGGCGATGCGGTCGCGCGAGCTCGACACGCGCCCGCAGCTCGACGGCGTGCCGACCGACGAGCTCGTCGAGTCGATGCGCACCCCGACGTCCGACCGCTTCGACGTGCTCGTCGAGGCGTTCCGTCGCGGCGCCACGATCGACGCCGTCCACGAGGCGACGTCGATCGACCCCTGGTACCTCGAGGAGCTCCAGGCGCTCGCGACGGACGAGGACGCGGCGTTCGCCGGCGCGCGGACGTTCAAGTCGGTCGACACGTGCGCGGCGGAGTTCGCCGCCACGACGCCGTACTTCTACTCGGGCTGGGAGCGCCCGGGTCCCGACGGCCCGCGGCACGAGATCGACCGCGGGACGAACCCGAGCGTCGTCATCCTCGGCTCCGGCCCGAACCGCATCGGGCAGGGGATCGAGTTCGACTACTGCTGCGTCCACGCGGCGATGACCGTGCGCGCCTCCGGCCGGGACGCGGTGATGGTCAACTGCAACCCCGAGACGGTGTCCACGGACTACGACACCTCCGACCGCCTCTACTTCGAGCCGCTCACGCTCGAGGACGTCCTCGGCGTCATCGAGGTCGAGAAGCCGGAGGGCGTCATCGTCCAGTTCGGCGGTCAGACGCCGCTCAAGCTCGCGGCCGGTCTCCTCGAGGCGGGCGTCCCCATCCTCGGGACGAGCGTCGACGCGATCGACCTCGCCGAGGACCGCGGCCGCTTCGGGTCCCTCCTCGAGCGCCTCGGCTACGAGGCGCCGCCGTACGCCACGGCCCACTCGGTCGACGAGGCGCTCGCCAAGGCCGAGCAGGTCGGCTTCCCGCTCCTGGTCCGCCCGAGCTACGTCCTCGGCGGGCGCGCGATGGAGATCGTCTACTCCCTCGACGGCCTCCGCGACTACCTCGAGCGTCACGCGCCCGATTACGGTGGTTTCGCCGACGGTCGTGGACAGGCCACGACCTCTGGCGACGAGTCCCGAGAGATCTTCCTCGACCGCTTCCTCGAGAACGCGATCGAGGTCGACGTCGACGCGCTCTGCGACGGCGAGGACGTGTGGATCGGCGGCATCATGCAGCACGTCGAGGAGGCCGGCATCCACTCCGGCGACTCCGCGTCGGTCCTGCCGCCGCACTCGCTCGGCCCGGACATGCTCGAGGAGATCCGCGAGCAGACCCGCGGCATCGCGCTCGGCCTCGGCGTCGTCGGGCTCCTCAACGTCCAGTACGCGGTGCACGCCGGCCGTCTCTACGTCATCGAGGCGAACCCGCGCGCCTCGCGCACGGTCCCGTTCGTGAGCAAGGCGGTCGGCGTCCCGCTCGCGAAGATGGCCTGCCGGCTCATGCTCGGCGAGAAGATCGGCGACCTCGGGCTTCCCGCCGGACCCCAGGGCATCGGCTCGGGTGAGCACATCAGCGTGAAGGAGGCGGTGCTCCCGTTCGACCGCTTCGAGGGCTCCGACGCGCTGCTCGGCCCCGAGATGCGATCGACGGGCGAGGTGATGGGCGTCGCGCGCGACTTCCCGACGGCGTTCGCGAAGGCGCAGGCCGCCGCCGGCGCCTCCCTGCCCACCGAGGGCACGGTCTTCATCACCGTCTGCGACGCCGACAAGGCCGCCGCCGTCGCGATCGCGCAGACGCTCCACGACCAGGGGTTCCGGATCATCGCGACGGGCGGGACCGCCGCCGCGATCGAGCGCATGGGGATCCCGGCGACGACGATCAACAAGATCGGCGAGGGGTCGCCGCACGTCGTCGACTGGATCGAGCGCGGCGACGTCCAGATGGTCGTCAACACGCCGACCGGGTCGGGCGCGCGGACCGACGGGTGGGAGATCCGCCGCGCCGCGATCGCGCGCGGCGTGCCGTGCCTCACGACGCTCTCGGGCGGGCTCGCCGCCGCGCGGGCGATCTCGGCCGCCCGCGCCCGAGGGCCCGAGCCGCTCTCCCTCCAGGAGATCCACGCCGCGGTCGGTGACGCCGCCGCGCCAGGAGCCGCGACGTGACGCCGGCGTACGGCCGGCGCGCCGTCCGCGTCGCGCGCCGCTCGGCGGTCGGCCCGTACCTGCGGCTTCTCGTCGAGGACCCGGACGGCGAGGAGCCGGCGCCGGGCCGCTTCTACATGCTCGCGGCCCGCGACCGGTGGGGCGGGGGAGAGGACGAGCGGCCGTTCCTCACGCGCGCGCTCGCTCCGCTCGGCTGGGTGGAGGGCACGGGACCGGAGTTCGTCCTCGACGTCGTCGGGCCGGGGACGGCGCGGCTCGCCGAGCTCGGCGAGGGCGACGGCGCATGGCTGCTCGGCCCGCTCGGCGAGGGCTTCCGTCCCGCCGAGGACCGGACGCGTCCGGTCCTCGTCGCCGGCGGCATCGGCGTGCCGCCTCTCGTGCATCTCGCGGAGTCTCTCGACGAGGCGCCGGTCGTCCTCGCCGGCTTCCGCGACGCGGCGCACGCCGAGTCGGCGGCGCTCTTCGGGGGCGCGGCGCGCGTCGCGACGGACGACGGGTCGGCGGGCCATCACGGCCGCGTCACCGATCTCCTCGTCGCCGAGCTCGACGCCGACCCGGCGGCGACCGTCTTCGCCTGTGGGCCGGGCCCGATGCTCGAGGCCGTGCGGGCGCTGTGCGCGTCGCGAGGCGTCGCGGCCCAGCTCGCCCTCGAGTCGCCGATGGCCTGCGGGTTCGGGGCCTGCTTCGGCTGCGTCGTCCCGCTCGTCGGGGGCGGGTACGCCCGCGTCTGCGTCGACGGGCCGGTCCTCGACGCGGACCGACTCGCGGAGGTGCCGGCATGACCGTGGAGCTCGCGGGCCTGCGGCTCGCGCACCCGGTCCTCAACGGCTCGGGGACGTTCGACGCGATCGCCGCTCGGCGGGCGTTCGGCGACGCGCTCCTCGCGGACTTCCCGTTCAGCGCCTACGTGTCGAAGACGATCACGCTCGCGCCGCGCGCCGGCAACCCGCCGCCGCGGCTGTGGGAGACCGCGGCGGGGATGATCAACTCGATCGGCCTGCCGAACAAGGGCCTCGAGGGCTACCTCGCCGAGGACCTCCCGCTCCTCGCGGAGCTGCCGGTCCCGCTCATCACGAACGTCATGGGCAGCTCGGCCGACGAGCTCGCCGAGCTGGTCGAAGCAGTCGACCCGCGGCCCGAGATCGCCGCGGTCGAGCTCAACGTCTCGTGCCCGAACGTGAAGACCGGCCTCGACATCGGGGCGGACCCGCGCTCGCTCGCCCAGGTCCTCGAGGCGGTGCGGCCGCGCACGCGCAAGCCCCTCATCGTCAAGCTCACGCCGAACACGGCGAGCGTCGCCGACGTCGCCGCCGCGGCCGAGTCGACGGGCGCCGATGCGGTGTCGCTCATCAACACGCTGCGGGCGATGGCGCTCCGCCCGGGCGGCGGGGCCGAGCCGTGGCTCGGCGGCCGGACGGGCGGTCTCAGCGGCCCTGCGATCCGGCACGTCGCGCTCGCGCAGGTCACCGCCGTCGCCGCGCGCGTCGGCATCCCGGTCATCGGGATGGGCGGGATCCAGACCGCGGCTCACGCACGCCAGTTCCTCGACGCCGGGGCGACCGCGGTCGCGATCGGGACCGAGAGCTTCCGGGACCCTGCGGCCGGGGCGCGGATCGCCGCCGACCTCGCGCCCGCGCCGGGCGTCCGCTGACACCCCCGAGAGGGGTCGCCCGGGCCGCCCGCGGGCGCGTTCGACCGAAAACCTTCGCGTCGTGCGGAACGTGCGCGTTCATCAAGCCTCGACCTCATGTGCGAGACGGCACGAAGCCCCTGCAAAAACCAGTAAAGCCGTCGGGAACCATCCAGAAACCTCAAGCTGAGGTCGAGGTCGAGCCGAATGTGGCCCGTGAGCCTGCCACGAGGCGACTCACGATGTATGCTCGCGAACCCGTGCCGCCCGCTCCCCACACCGCCACGAAGACCACGACGCCGGAGCGTTCGCTCAACCAGCGCATGGACGCGCTGCAGAGGGCGAACGAGATCCGCAGCCGGCGCGCGCAGCTCAAGAAGGACCTCAAGGGCGGGAGGGTGACGATCGACGCGCTCCTGGCCGACCCGCCGGACTACCTGCAGACGGCGAAGGTCTTCGACATGCTCCTCGCCGTCCCGAAGTACGGACGCGTGAAGGCGAACCGCGTCCTCACGCAGTGCCGCATCTCGCCGAGCAAGACGATCGGCGGCCTCTCCGAGCGGCAGCGGAACGAGCTCGTCCAGCTCCTCCGTCGCTGAGGTCGCCGGCACGCCTCTCGGCGGCCGCGTCGTCCGCGTCGGTCACTAGGGTCCGCCCGCCCATGTCGCTCGTCTTCGTCATCACCGGACCGTCGGGCGTCGGGAAGGGGACGCTGATCCGCCAGCTGCTCGCACGCGTGCCGAACCTCGAGCTGAGCGTCTCGGCGACGACGCGCTCGCCGCGGGCCGGCGAGAGCGAGGGCGTCGACTACCACTTCCTCGGTGACGACGAGTTCGCCCGGCGCGTGGAGGAAGGCGACTTCGTCGAGTGGGCGGAGTACTCGGGCCGGCGCTACGGCACCCTGCGCTCCGAGCTCGACAAGCGGACCGCCGCCGGGATCCCCGTCGTCCTCGAGATCGAGGTCCAGGGCGCGCGCCAGGTGCGCGACACGCTCCCCGATGCGGTGCGCATCTTCATCGCGCCGCCGTCCGCCGAGGTGCTGCGCAACCGGCTCGTCGGTCGCGGGACGGATCCCGACGAGGAGATCGAGCGCCGCCTCCGCGTCGCGGACGAAGAGCTCGCGGCGCAGTCGGAGTTCGCGCACGTCGTCGAGAACGACCGCCTCGAGGACGCGATCGCGCGCCTCGAGGAGATCATCCGCGCCGAGTTGTCGGCGACCACCTGACGCGGCGCGCGGGCCGCTGGGCGCGCGACCCCGCACCGCTACACTGACGGGATGATCAACCCCCGGATCGACGAGCTGCTCGACAACGTGGACTCGAACTACGCCTCGGTGATCGTCGCGGCGAAGCGCGCTCGTCAGATCAACTCGTACTACCACAACCTCGGTGAGGGGACCTTCGACGAGTTCCCGCCGCCGATGGTCGACAGCCAGTCGAAGAACTACCTCACGATCGCGCTCGAAGAGGTGGCCGGCGGCAAGGTCAAGTACCACTACCGCTAGCCGCCACCCGCGCGCCGAGGACGGAGCGCCGCGACGATGGCCCGCATCCTGCTCGGTGTCACCGGCTCCGTCGCCGCCTACAAGGCGCTCGAGGTCGTCCGGCTCGCGACGAAGGCGGGCCACGCGGTCCGGGTCATCCAGACGCCGAGCGCCCAGCGCTTCGTGGGCGCGGCGTCGTTCGCCGGGCTCACCGGCGCGCCCGTCCTCACCGACGAGTTCGAGCGCGACCCGGCGCGCGGCGCGTTCCCCGACCAGCCGGCGCCCGCGCACGATCCGCTGAGTCACCTCGAGCTCGTCCGCAACGCCGACGCCTTCCTCGTCGCACCGGCGGGCGCGAACACGATCGCGAAGCTCGCCCACGGGCTCGCCGACAACCTCCTCACCTCCGCAGCGCTCGCCGCGCGCTGCCCGCTGCTCGTCGCTCCGGCGATGAACGACGCGATGTACGAGCACCCGGCGACGCAGGCGAACCTCGCGACGATCCGCGATCGCGGCGTGCACGTCGTCGACCCCGGGACCGGGGCTCTCGGGAGCCGGCACGAGTGGGGCGTCGGCCGCCTCGCCGAGCCCGACGCCCTCCTCGCCGCCGTCGAGGCGGTCATCCCGGTGGCCTCCGGATCCGCCCGGCCGTGGGAGGGCGTGAAGGTCCTCGTCACCGCCGGCGGGACGCGAGAGCCGATCGACAGCGTCCGCTACGTGGGCAACCGCTCGTCGGGCCGGATGGGCTTCGCGCTCGCCGACGAGGCGGCGGCGCTCGGCGCCGACGTCACCGTCGTCGCCGCGAACGTCACCCTCCCTCGCAACCCGCGCGTCGACTACGTCGACGTGACGACCGCCGACGAGCTCCTCGTCGCCTCCGAGGCCGCGTTCGCGCGGGCGGACGTGCTCCTCATGTCGGCCGCGGTCGCCGACTTCCGGCCCGCCGCCGCGCGCGAGGGCAAGATCAAGAAGGACGGCCGCGACGACCTCACCGTGGAGATGGAGCCGACGACCGACGTGCTCGCCCGCCTCTCCGGCGCGCGGCGGCCCGGCCAGGTCCTCGTCGGCTTCGCCGCCGAGCACGGCGACGGCGCCGTCGAGTACGGCCGCGGCAAGCTCGAGCGGAAGGGTCTCGACGCCGTCGTCGTCAACGACGTCTCGCAGCCCGGCATCGGCTTCGACACCTCCGAGAACGAGGTGACGATCGTGACGGGCGCCGGCGACCGTCACGTCGAGCGCGCCTCGAAGGCCGAGGTCGCCCGCGCGATCCTCGAGGCGGTCGACGACCTGCGGGCACCCACGAGGCCGCTCGGCACGCGATGAGGACGGATCCCTCGCACGCGGCAGGAGGTCCCGCGTCGTGAGGGAGCCCGACCGGATGAGCGGTGCGGGGGCGGCGAGGGCGTCGCCCGCAGAGGTGGCGGCGACCGCCGACCTCGCGGCGCGCGTCCGCGCGGCGGTCCGCGCGGTCGCGGAGATCCGCGACGACGTCCTCGACGATCTCGTCGTGTGCCTCCTCGCCGAAGGTCACTGCCTCATCGAGGACCTGCCCGGCGTGGGCAAGACGACGGTCGCGCGCGCGCTCGCGCGCGCGGTCGACCTGCAGTTCGCGCGCATCCAGTGCACGGCCGACCTCCTCCCGGCCGACGTCATCGGGACGAACGTCTTCCTCCAGCGCGAGGACCGCTTCGAGTTCCGCCCCGGGCCGATCTTCGCGAACGTCGTCCTCGTCGACGAGATCAACCGGGCGAGCCCGAAGACCCAGTCCGGGCTCCTCGAGTGCATGCAGGAGCGGCGCGTCACGGTCGACGCGCAGAGCCACGAGCTCGCGCGGCCGTTCGTCGTCCTCGCGACGCAGAACCCCGTCGAGTTCGAGGGCACCTATCCGCTTCCCGAGGCGCAGGTCGACCGCTTCACGATGCGCCTCTCGCTCGGCTACCCCGAGGCGGACGCGGAGGCGGCGATGCTCCGCGCCCACGAGGGCGGCGACCGGCTCGACTCCGTGCGCCCCGCGGCGACGTCCGCCGACGTCCTCGCCGCCCAGGACGTCGTCCGCCGCGTCCACGTGTCCGAGGCGCTGCGCTCGTACGTCGTCGCGCTCCTCCATGCGACCCGTGACGATCCCCGCGTCGAGCTCGGCGCGAGCCCGCGGGCCGGCCTCCTCCTCCTGCGCGCCGCGAAGGCGCGGGCGGCCTCCTCATCGCGCGACCACGTCCTTCCCGACGACATCCAGGCCCTCGCGGACGTCGTCCTCGCGCACCGCGTCCTCGTGACGCCGGGCGCGAGCGGCGCGACCGGGAGCCACGTCGTCGCCGACGCCGTCGCCCGGACGGCGGCCCTCTGAGGGGCGATGGCGCGCGGCGCGACACCGGACGGGCTCCGCGGCGCGGCCGGCGCGGTCGCGACGGGTCTCGCGCTCGCTGCGACGGGTGTCGCGTTCGACATCGCCCCTCTCGTCGTCGCGGGTCTCGCCGTCGCCTCCGCAGCGCTCCTCTCGGTCGCGTGGAGCCGGCTCGCGGCCCGCGCGCTGCGGGTCGAGCGCCGCCTCTCCGCGCGCCGCGTCGTCGAGGGGGCGCCGCTCGGAGTCGAGATCGTCCTGCGGGCGGGGCGACTCCGCCTCCCTCCGGGCACGATCGACGATCCGCTGCTCCGCGCGCCGGTCGCCGTCCCCGCCGGCCGCCGGGTCGCGCGGGTGCGGACGGAGGCGCGCTTCTCGCGCCGCGGCCGGCGCACGCTCGCCGCGCCGCGGATCGTCGCGTGTGATCCGCTCGGGCTCGCCGCCCTCGCGATGACGCGCGGGGATCGCGCGGAGGTCCTCGTCCTCCCCTCGGTGCATCCGGTCGACGAGGCGGCGCCGACCGGTGATGCGCTGGGTCTCGGGCTCCCGCGTCATCGCGGCCTGAGCGGCGCCGAGACCGAGCTCGACGGGCTCCGAGCGCTGCGCGACGGGACATCGGCCTCGCGGATCCACTGGCCGTCGATCGCGCGCGGCGCCGATCCGCAGGAGCGCGTCCTCACGGCTGATGGGGACGGCGCCCCGCTCGTCGTCCTCGACCCCGGTCCCGCGGAGGGCGGCGAGGCGTCCGACCTCGACGCGGCGGTGCGGGCGACCGCCTCCCTCGTCGTCCACCTCGCGGGGCGGGGCGGGTGCGAGGTGCTGCTCCCCGGCGACCGCCGGCCGGTGCCCGTGGACGGAGGCTTCCTCGCCTGGCCCGAGCTCCATGCGCGGCTCGCGCTCGTCGCTCTCGGTGAGGAGGTCTCGACGACCGGGATCGGGTCGCGGCGCGGCCCGGTCGTGTACGTGAGCGGCCGTCCGATCTCCGACCTCCCGCGGGCGCTCCGGGGCAGCGGGGGGCTCCGCATCCTCGTCGCGCCGGGCGCCGGGCCGGCCGGTCCGACGCTCTTCTCCGTCGCGGGCTGCCACGGCGTCGCCGTCGGCGGCCGAGCGGCGCGTCGGGCTCTCCCGGCGGACCGGGAGGTCGCCTCGTGAGCCCGGCGGAGCGGACGACGGCCCTCGTGCGTCTCGTCGCGTGGACGGGTCTCGCCGCGCTCTGCGCGCTCGAGTGGTCCGCGCAGCTCGAGCCCGCCTCGCGGCTGCCGTCGCTCGCGGCGGTCGCAGCCGGCGTCGCGGCGGGCGCCGGGCTCGTCGCGCTTCGCGCCCGTCGGCCTGCGCGCAGCGGCGCGCGAGCGCTCATGTCGTCGGTGGGCCTCGCCGCGGGCGCGGTCCTCCTCGCGGTCGCCGCGAGCGGCGTGGAGCTCCGGCTCCTGCTCCCGTGGGAGTGGGGTGCGCTCGTGCGCGAGCTCCGCCCGGGAGTCGAGGCGCTGCCGAGCGTCGCCGTCCCCTACGACGGCTCGTCGGACCCGGTCCGGCTCGCGATGGTCCTCGCGGGCAGCCTCGCGACCGTGCTCTCGGCGCTCCTCGCGTTCGGCCCCCGCGGCGGCGGTCCGCGGCTCCTCGCGGCGGCCCCGCTCGTCGCGCTCTACGCCATCCACGCCGCCGAGCAGCCGTCCGGCTCGCCCGCGGTCTCCGGGGCCCTCCTCGGCGCGCTCCTCCTCGTCTTCCTGTGGGCGGACCGCGTCCGCGGCGCGCAGGTCCCGGTCGCGGGTGCGCTCGCGAGCGCCGCGGTGCTCGTCGCGGTCGTCGCGCTGCCGGCCGTCGATCGCGACCGGCCGCTCCTCGACTACCAGCAGCTCGTCGCCGGCGCGCCCGAGGAGGGCAGCAGCGCGTTCGACTGGTCGCATCGCTACGAGCCCCTCGACTGGCCGCGCACGGGACGCGTCGTGCTCCGCGTCGCCGCGCGGCGCGCCGCCTACTGGAAGGCGACGGTGCTCGAGGAGTTCGACGGGACGGCCTGGGTCGAGGACCCGGCCGCCGACCCGCGGATCCCCGACACGGAGTACGCAGGGGGCCGGCGCGTCACCGACGTCGTGAGCGTCGAGGTCGGTGACATGGTGTCCGACGAGTACGTCGCCGCCGGGACGGCGACGAGCATCGTCGGCTCCCCGCGCGTCTCGCTCCCATCCGGCGCCGGGACGTTCCGGACCGGGAGCCGGCCGCTCGAGCGGGGGGACGCGTACCGGGCCGCGGTCTACGTCCCGCGCCCGAGCGCGGCGACGCTCCGTGCGGCGGGCACCGCCTATCCCGAGTTCACGCTCCGCGACCTGACGATGCGGCTGCCCGGCGGGGACGAGGTCCTCTTCACGCCGTGGGGGGCGGGTCTCGACCCCGTCGTCGCGCTCAACATCGCCGGGCTCCCGGCCCCCGGGGGACTCGACCGCGTCGAGCGCTCGTCCTACGCGCGCATGTACCGGCTCGCGCGCTCCCTCCGCGCCAGCTCGGCGACGCCGCATCACTTCGTCCTCCGCGTGCGCGCGCGCGTGCAGGGCGGCGCCACGTACTCGGAGCAGCCCCCGCGGCGACGCAACCCGCTCGACGCGTTCCTCTTCGAGACACGCGAGGGGTACTGCCAGCAGTTCTCGGGGGCGATGGCGCTCCTCCTGCGGATGGGCGGGGTCCCGGCCCGCGTCGCGAGCGGCTTCTCGCCCGGACAGCGCGAGGCCGGCAGCGGCACGTGGGTCGTCCGCGACACCGACGCGCACTCGTGGGTCGAGGCGTACTTCCCCGGCGAGGGCTGGGTGACGTTCGACCCGACGCCCGAGGACGCGCCCGCGCTCACGCCCGACGAGGTCGAAGCGCCCGCGCTGCCCTCCCCGGCGGAGGAGGAGCGCACGACGGAGACCGAGGAGGACGAGCCCGAGGAGCCCGTCGAGGCGGAGGACGCGGCCGCCGTCGCCCCCGCCGACGAGGACGGCGGCGGGGGCCGCCCGCTCGCGGCGGCGGCGCTCCTCGTGCTCGCGCTCCTCCTCGTCGGCGGCGCCGCTCGTCGCGGACGCCGCGACGAGGCCGACGACGCGGCGATCGCCGAGCTGCGTCGCGCGCTCGCCCGGATGGGCGAGGACCCCGGCCCGGCGACGACGCTGGACGCGCTCGCGCGCCGGTTTGCGGACGACCCTCGCGCCGCCGCCTACCTCGCCGCGCTGCGTGACCGCCGCTACGCCGCGGATGCCGGCGACGACGACCCCCGCGGCCGGCCGGCGCTCCGCCGGGCGCTCGCGCGCGGCCGGGGCGTCCGGGGCCGCCTGCGGTCGTGGTGGGCGCTCCCGCCGCGTCTCGCCGGGAGGCGGCGAATCCGCCGGCAGCCGTCCGTAGACTGGGTGGAGGTCCGCTGACGGACCCCCGCATGAGCGACGTCTACGCCCTCTTCCGCAAAGGGACCCGCCTCCTCGAGAGGGGCGATCACCATGCCGCGGTCGTGCCACTCACCCGGGCACGGGACATCGCCCCGGAGCACGACTCGATCCGCGAGGCGCTCGGGCGCGCGCTCTTCGGCGCCCACCGCTTCCGCGAGGCGGCCGACGAGTTCGCCGCGGTCGCCCGTCACGCGCCGACGAACGACTACGCGCTCTTCTGCCTCGGCCGGTCCCTCCAGCTGTGCGGTCGTCACGCGGAGGCGCGACGGCCGCTCGCCCTCGCCGCGACGCTCCGGCCCGACCGCCAGGACTACCGTCGCTACCGCGAGCAGGCGCGTCGCCGCGCCGGCTAGACGCGGTCTTCGCCCGCGCGGGCCCGCTCGGCCGCCTCGACGAGTCGCCCGAGGAGCTCGTCGACGCGCGCGGGCGTGACCGCCTCGACGGGGAGATCGGCGTGGACCCACACCGCCCCGGCGCGTGTCGTCCCGTAGCGCACGACGGGGGAGAGGCGGTGGCGATGGAGGAGGACGAGAGGGTCGTACGCGCCGGGCCAGGTCGCCTCGGCCTGCGCCGTGAGGTAGCCGCCGTCGAGCCGCAGGCCGACGTCGAGGTCGCGTCCGGCGGCGTCGAGGCGGACGCCCCACTCGCCGTCGGCGACCGCTCGCCACGGCGCCCCGAGGTCGGCGAGGACGTGCTGCACGACCGCGTGCGGACCGTCGTCGGGCTGTGCGGGCTGGGGAGGCACGGTGGTATGGTGACCGCACAGCTTTCGTGCCGTCGGGCGACCGACGGCGGCCGTTCCGGAAGTGGGCGCTCGCCCACTTTCGTCGTTTCGGGAAGGAGATCGAGGTGAGCAGCACGGACATCCAGACCCAGGTGGAGGAGACGCTCGCGTCGGCAGAGCCCGACGTCGAGGTGCTGCTCGCCGAGGTTCTCGGCGGTCACACCGTGCGCCTCTTCATCGACCACCCCGACGGCGTGAGCCTCGACCTCTGCGAGCGCGTCACGCATGCGCTCGGCGAGGTGCGCGAGAGCTACGCGCTCGAGGTGAGCTCACCCGGCACCGAGCGGCCGCTCACGAAGCCCGATCACTTCCGTCGCTTCCTCGGCCGGCGGGCCCGCGTGCGGACCCGCGAGGCCCGCGAGGGCCACAAGAGCTTCACCGGCGAGCTCGTCGGCGCCGACGACCGCGAGGTCACCATCGCCGCCGAGACGGGGGTCCTCGCGATCCCCTACGCCGAGATCCAGCGTTCGAACCTCGTGGAGGACTAGGTATGTCGAAGGACATCATCGACGCGATGCGCGCCCTCGCCGCCGAGAAGGGCATCTCCGACGAGAAGCTCATGTCGGCGCTCGAGGACGCGCTCCTCTCGGCGTACAAGAAGCTCCCGGGCGCCGCACGGTACGCACGCGTCGACGTCGACCCCGACTCGGGCGACTTCATCGTCATGCGCTACCGGATCCCGCGCGACCTCGAGCAGGAGCTCCTCGTCCAGACCGTCGAGGAGGAGAGCTACATCGATCCGGAGACCGGCGAGAAGGTCGAGCCTGCCGACCCGGAGATCGACCCGGCGAAGCTCGACCAGTACCGGGACCGGATCGAGGAGATCGACGACACCCCGGAGGACTTCGGCCGCATCGCGGCCCAGACCGCGAAGCAGGTCATCCTCCAGCGCATCCGCGAGGCGGAGCGCGACATGATGTTCGAGGAGTACCGCGACCGGGTCGGCGAGCTCATCACCGGCGTCGTCCAGCAGAAGGACTCCCGGTACACGCTCATCCAGCTCCGCGAGCGCGTCGAGGCGCTGCTCCCGAAGTCCGAGCAGGTCGAGGGCGAGCGCTACGAGCACAACCAGCGGGTGAAGGCGGTCATCAAGGAGGTCTCGAACTCCACGAAGGGGCCGTCCATCATCGTCTCGCGCCGCGACCCGGACCTCATCAAGGCGCTGTTCGAGCTCGAGGTGCCGGAGATCGCCGACGGCCTCGTCGAGATCGCGGGCGTCGCTCGCGAGCCCGGGTACCGGTCGAAGATCGCCGTCGTCTCCTACGCCGACGGCGTCGACCCCGTCGGCGCCTGCGTCGGGCCTCGCGGCTCGCGCGTCCGCATGGTCGTCTCCGAGCTGCGCGGCGAGAAGATCGACATCATCCCCTACAACGACGAGCCCGCCCGCTTCGTCGCGAAGGCGCTCTCGCCCGCCCGCGTCCGCGAGGTGCTCGTCGACGACGAGGCCCGTCAGGCGACCGTCATCGTCCCGGACGATCAGCTCTCGCTCGCGATCGGCCGCGAGGGCCAGAACGCGCGGCTCGCCGCGCGCCTCACCGGCTGGCGGATCGACATCAAGTCCGAGACCGACTTCGCGCAGGCCTCGCAGGACGACACCTACGAGGAGCAGCAGGAGACCGGCGGCCGCTGCGCCGCTGTCCTCACCAACGGCCGTCGCTGCCCGAACGCCGCGCTCGCCGGCTCCCCGTACTGCGGTCTCTCGGTCCACCAGGCGCTCAGCCGCTTCACGACCTCGTCGGTCGGCGTGCTCGTCCCGCTCGGCGAGGACGAGATCGCGGCCCTCTCCGACCCCGACCGCACGCAGGAAGACGTCGCGGACATCGTCGCGCGCGCCGAGGCCGCCTTCGCGGAGGCCGCAGAGGCGGCCGTCGTCGAAGAGGCCGCCGCCGAGGACGAGGAGGTCCCGGCTCTCGACGGCGACATCGCCGACGAGGTCCAGGCGACGCCCGTGGAGGACGACGCGGCCGCCGGCGACGGCGACGCGGCTCCCGCGGCGAGCTCCGACGAGGGCGGCGACGACGCGCTCTCCGGCGAGAGCGCCGTCGGCGAGCGAGAGGGCGAGGCGTCGTCGTAGCGGCCCACGAGCCGCATCGCACCTGCGTCGGCTGCCGGGCGGTCCGCCCGCAGTCGGAGCTGATCCGTCTCGCAGCGTCCGGGACGGATCTCGTCGTCGGTCCAGGACGCACCCACCCCGGCCGGGGCGCATACGTCTGCGGTCCCGCCTGCTACCGCGAAGCGGTACGGCGGCGCGCCATCCCGCGCGCCCTGCGTCAGGCGGTGTCCCTCCCCCCGGACCTCGTAGAATCGGAAAGCTGATGGCAAAGCGACGCGTATTCGAGATCGCGAAAGAGCGCGGCATGACCTCCAAGGAGGTCATCGAGAAGCTCTCCGGCGGCGGCATTCCCGTGCGCGCGGCCCAATCGACCGTTGAGGATCGGCACGTCAACCGCATCCTCGGGCCGCCCCCTGAGAAGCCCGCCGAGACCGAGACGGAGGCCAACGGCGCCGCGGAGGCCGAGGCCGCCGAGCGCGCGAAGGCCGAGGCGGAGGCGGCGAAGCGCGCCGAGATCGCCGCGAAGGCGCGGGCCCGTCACGACGCCGAGGCGAAGGCGAAGGCCGAGGCCGACGCCGAGGAGACGCAGCGGCGGGAGCAGGCCGAGGCCGCCCGCCTCGCGCACGAGGAGCGCGAGGCCGCCGAGCGCGCCCGCGCCGAGAAGGAGGCCGCCGCCCGCGTGGAGGCCGAGGCCGCCGCTCGCGAGCAGGCCGCCGCCCGCGCCCGCGAGGTCGCCGAGAAGGAGGCGCAGCGCGCCGCCGAGGACGAGGAGGCGCGTGCCGCTCAGGAGCGCGCCGACGAGGCCGCGCGCGCGCAGCAGCAAGCCGCGGAGGATCGTGCCCGCGCCGAGGCCGAGGCCGCGGCGAAGGCGAAGGCCGAGCAGGAGGCGCTCGCGAAGGCCCAGGCCGATCTCGCCGAGCGTCGTCGCGCCGCCGCCGAGCGCGCGCTCGCCGAGCGCTCCGGCCAGGCCCCCACGCAGCCGGTCCGCGCGGCCGACGGCGAGGCGAAGGGCCAGGCCGACGGCAAGGAGAAGGACGAGGACAAGGAGAAGGAGGACGGCAAGCCGACCGTCGGCGAGAAGCCGAAGCCCGGCGCCGGTCCGAAGATCCTCGCTCTCCCCGAGCCCCCGAAGAAGCCCAAGCGCGACGAGTCGCAGAACCTCCCCGCGAACCGCGGCGGGCGGGGCGCCGCCGCTGGTCCCGGCGGCCCCGGCCGGCGGCGCGTCGTCATCGACTCGCAGGCCTCACGCCGCGGTCCCGGTGGACCCGGCGGTCCCGGTGGGCCCGGCGGCCCCGGTGGCGGTCCGCCGCGCCGTCAGCGCCGCGGTCGCCGTCGGCGGGGGACCTACGACGACACGGTGCGTCCGCTCGACGAGGCGGCGCAGAGCGCGACCGACCTCATCAAGGTCAACAGCGGCTCGACCGTGAAGGACGTCGCCGAGTACCTCGGCGTCCCCGTCCCCGAGGTCATCAAGAAGCTGATGACGCTCGGCGAGATGGCGACGCTCACGCAGACGCTCACCGACGACGCGATCCAGGTCATCGCCGACGAGTTCGACAAGAAGATCGAGATCGTCCACGTCGGCGACGAGGCCGACGACGAGCCGGCCTTCGACGACCTCGAGGAGGACCTCGTCGACCGCCCGCCGGTCGTCACGATCATGGGGCACGTCGACCACGGCAAGACGTCGCTGCTCGACGCGATCCGCGAGGCGGACGTCGTCGGCGGCGAGGCCGGAGGCATCACGCAGCACATCGGCGCCTACCAGGTCCACCACGGCGAGAAGATCGTCACGTTCCTCGACACGCCGGGCCACGAGGCCTTCACGGCGATGCGCGCCCGTGGCGCGAAGGTGACCGACATCGCGGTCATCGTCGTCGCCGCCGACGACGGCGTGAAGCCGCAGACGATCGAGGCGATCGACCACGCGAAGGCGGCCGACGTGCCGATCCTCGTCGCGGTGAACAAGATCGACCTCGAGGGCGCCGACCCGACCCGGGTCCGGACGGAGATGACCCAGCGTCAGCTCCAGCCGGCCGAGTGGGGCGGCGAGACCGAGTTCGTCGACGTCTCCGCGAAGACGCGGCAGGGCCTCGAGGACCTCCTCGACACGATCCTCGTCGTCGCCGAGCTCGAGGACCTCAAGGCGAACCCCGAGACCGAGGCCTCCGGCATCGTCATCGAGTCGAAGCTCGATCCGGGGCGCGGCCCCGTCGTGACCCTCCTGCTCCAGCGCGGGACGCTCGAGGTCGGGGACGCGATCGTCGCGGGCCCGAGCTGGGGCAAGGTCCGCGCGATGACCGACTACCACGGGGACCGCATGGAGGACGCGGGCCCCGGCGATCCGGTCGAGGTGCTCGGCTTCGACGGCGTCCCCGACGCCGGCGAGCTCTTCCGCGTCGTCGAGCACGAGCGCGAGGCGCGCCGGATGGCCAACGACCGCGCGGTCCGCCTCAAGACCGAGGCGCTCGCGCGGCGCTCCGGCCGCAAGGTGAGCCTCGAGGACGTCTTCAAGCGGGCGCAGTCCGACGAGCTCAAGGAGCTCAACCTCCTCCTCAAGGCGGACGTGTCGGGCTCGATCGAGGCCTTCGAGGACGAGATCGCGAAGCTGCCGCACGAGGACGTCCAGGTGAACGTCATCCGCTCGGGCGTCGGCGGCATCAACGAGTCCGACGTCATGCTCGCGGCGGCCTCCGACGCCGTCATCCTCGGCTTCAACGTCCGGCCGGTCGGCGACGCCCGGCAGGCCGCGGACCGCGAGGGCGTGGAGATCCGGACCTACTCGGTCATCTACAAGGCGCTCGACGACGTCCGCGACGCGATGTCCGGTCTCCTCGAGCCCGAGGAGGTCGAGGAGACCGTCGGCACGGTCGAGGTGCGTCAGACGTTCCGCGCGTCGCGGATCGGCACGATCGCGGGCTGCTACGTCACCGACGGCAAGGTGACCCGCGGCGCGCAGGTGCGCGTCGTGCGCGATGGCACGGTGGTCTACGACACGCGGATCGAGACGCTGCGGCGGTTCAACGACGACGTCCGCGAGGTCGCCTCCGGCTACGAGTGCGGCATCGTCCTGCAGAACTTCCAGGACGTGAAGGAGGGCGACGAGCTCGAGGTGTACGAGACGCGTCAGGTCGAGCGGGAGCTCGCCTGACGCGACCGGCCCTGGGGGGTCGGCTCGTGTCCACTTCGTCGTACGTCGCCCTCCTCGAGGTGCACCTCCACTTCCCGGACGCGGGAAGCCTCAAGGCGAAGCGCAAGGACCTGCAATCCGTGAAGGCCCAGCTCCACGGCCGTCACGGATGCACGGTCGCCGAGGTCGAGCACCACGACCTCTGGCAGCGCGCGACGCTCGCGGCGGCCCTCACCGGGTCGTCGCCGACGCGGCTCGACGAGGCGGTCGACCGCGTCGAGCGCTGGCTCCACGAGCGCTTTCCCGAGGGCGTCCGCGTCGAGCGGATGGTCGTCTCGTTCGACGACGTGAGGGGTGTAGGGTGAGCGGCGATCGCATGAGACGCGTCGACGAGGCGGTCCGCGAGGTCCTCTCCGATGCGCTCACGGGGGACATCAAGGACCCGCGCGTCGGCTTCGTGACCGTGACCGATGTGCACACCAGCCCCGACCTCCGCCACGCCCGTGTCTACGTGAGCGTCCTCGGCGACGAGCCGACGCGAGCCGCGTCGCTCGACGGGCTGCGGTCCGCGCACGGCTACCTCCAGCGGCGCGTCGCCTCGCAGCTCCGGCTGAAGCACACGCCGCAGCTCACCTTCCATCACGACGACACGCTCGACCGCGTCGCGAGGCTCGACGAGCTGCTCGCCGACGAGGCCCGCGCGCGGGAGGACGACCGCGAGTGAGGAGAGAGGCGGACATCAGCGCACTCGACGCCGCCCTCGACGTCATCCGCAGCTCGCACCGGTTCATCCTCGTCACGCACGAGAACCCCGACGGCGACGCCCTCGGGTCGCTCGTCGGCATGCACCGCGTGCTGCGTGCTCTCGGCAAGGACTCGGTGATGTTCATGAGCGCGGACGAGTTCCCGCTCCCGTACGAGTACCGCTTCGTCTCGCTCGAGGGGCTCGTCTCGACGGTCCCCGAGGACCTCGACGAGCGCGTCGTCATCTTCCTCGACTGCGGCAACATCGACCGCAACCCGGCCGAGGACGTCCGCCGCGAGGGCGCGGTCATCGTCAACATCGACCATCACCACGACAACACGCGGTTCGGCACGGTCGACTGCGTCGTCGAGAGCGCCTCGTGCACGGCCGAGATCGTGTGGGACATCATGCGGGCCCTCGGCGTCTCGCCGACGGCCGACATCGCCGACGCGCTCTACGTCGGGCTCGTCACCGACACGGGCCGCTTCATGTACGAGAACACCGGCGTGCGCGCCCACGAGATGGCCGCCGAGCTCATCGCCGCCGGCGTCGACGTCAACGGCATCTACCGCCGGCTCTACGAGGAGATGCCGCTCGCGAAGCTCATGCTCCTCGCCCGCGGCCTCGCCGACACGCGCCGCTACGACGACGGCGCGCTCACCTACGCGCGTCTGCGCAGGGCCGACTACGAGGCGGTCGGAGCCGAGGAGAGCTACTCGGAGGGGATCATCGACCACCTCCGCTCCGTCCAGGGGACGAGGGTCGCCGCCGTCGCGCGCGACGTGCTCGCGCCCGGGACCCCGGAGGGCACGAAGAAGGTCTCGCTGCGCTCGACCGACGGCCTCGTCGACGTGTCGGCGATCGCCCGCGCGGGTGGGGGCGGGGGGCACCGCCAGGCGGCCGGCTTCACCACGACCTCGACGGACGAGGAGCTCGTCGCGTTCCTCCGCGCCGAGGTCGCTCGGCAGCTCGGCTGACCCCGGCCATGGATGAGCCGGTGGACGGGGTCCTCCTCATCGACAAGCCCGCGGGGCGGACGAGCCACGACGTCGTCGCGGCGGTGCGCCGCGAGCACGGCCGCGTCCGGACCGGCCACGCGGGGACGCTCGATCCGTTCGCGACCGGGCTCCTCCTCGTCCTCCTGGGCCGGGCGACCCGGATCCAGCGCTGGCTCATGGGGCTCGACAAGTCCTACCTCGCGGTCGCGCGGCTCGGTGCGCTCTCGACGACCGGGGATCCCGAGGGGGAGGTCGTCGAGACGGGGCGGATCCCTCCGGACCCGCCGGATCTCCCCACCGGGCGCATCCGCCAGCGGCCGCCGGCCTACAGCGCGGTGAAGATCGCGGGAGAGCGGGCGTACGCGCGCGCCCGGCGCGGCGAGACGGTCGAGATGCCGGAGCGCGAGGTGACCGTCCACCGGTTCGAGCAGCTCGAGCGGTCGGGCGACCGGGCGACCTTCGCGATCGAGTGCTCGTCGGGGACCTACGTCCGCTCGCTCATCGCGGACCTCGGCGACGCGTACTGCCTCGAGCTGCGCCGGACGGCGATCGGGCCGTTCGACGTCCGCGACGCGGACCCCACGCGCGTCCTGCCGCTGGGAGACGTCCTCGCGCGGGTGATGCCCGCGATCGACCTCGCCGGCGAGGACGCGCGGCGGGCCGGCCACGGGGTCGCGGTCCCCGCGCCCGACGGCGCCGAGATCCCCACGGACGGGGTCGTCCTCCTCCGCGCGGACGACGGCCCGGTCGCCGTCGCGGAGCCCCGTGAGGGCGGCCGCCTCAAGCCCGTCGTAGGCTTCCGCGCATGAAGGTGACGTACCTCCCCGACGCCGAGCGCCGCCCGCGGCGCGTCGCCGTCGGCACGTTCGACGGCGTCCACCGCGGCCATCGCGAGGTGATCGCGGGTGCGGACACCGTCCTCACCTTCGATCCACACCCCTCGTCGGTCGTCGCGCCGCAGGCCGCTCCCCGCCTCCTCACGACGCTCGAGCGCAAGGCGGAGCTCGTCGCCTCTCTCGGCGTCGAAGAGCTCGTCGTCATCCCGTTCGACGGCGACTTCGCCGCCCAGACCGCGGAGGAGTTCGTCGACGACGTCCTCGTGCGCCGGCTCGCGGCGACGCACGTCTCCGTCGGCGAGAACTTCCGGTTCGGGCACCGCGCGAAGGGCGACACCGCGCTGCTCGAGGCCGACACGCGCTTCGAGACCCGGGTGGTCCGGCTCCTCGAGGTCGACGGGGAGGTCGTGAGCTCGAGCCACATCCGCGGCCTCATCCTCGGCGGCGCGGTCCGCTACGCCGACGAGCTCCTCGGCGAGCCGTTCGTCATCGACGGCGAGGTGGCGCACGGGGACAAGCGGGGGAGGACGCTCGGCTACCCGACGGCGAACCTCGTGCCCCAGGACGGCTTCGTCATCCCGGGGCACGGCGTGTACGCCTGCCGGGTCCGCACGCCGGACGGCTCGTGGTACGCGGCGGCGACGAACGTCGGCGTCCGGCCGCAGTTCGTCACCGGCCGCGGCGAGCTCATCGAGGCCTACCTCATCGACTTCGAGGGCGACCTCTACGGGCAGACGGTCCGGATCGAGTTCCTCGAGCGGCTCCGGGGCGAGAAGCGGTTCGACACGGTCGAGGATCTCGTCGCGCAGATGGACCGGGATGTCGAGGAGGCACAGCGGTCTGCTACGGTTCCGCGTCGCACATGAGCACTGTCACGCCAGAGCGCAAGCAGCAGATCGTCGAGCAGTTCGGCACGAACCCGCAGGACACCGGGAACACCCGTGTCCAGGTCGCTCTGCTGACCGAGCGCATCAACGGCCTCACGGAGCACCTCCGTGAGCACAAGCACGATCATCACTCCCGCCGGGGTCTGCTCATGCTCGTCGGCCAGCGCCGTCGCCTTCTCAACTACCTCGAGAAGACCGACCTCGAGGGCTACCGCGCCCTCATCAAGGAGCTCGGCCTCCGCAAGTAGGATGAGCGGGGTCCGTCCCCGCCCATCTCCGCAGGAGGTCCCCTTGAGCATCATCGCCCCCGGTACGCCCATGCCCGAGTTCTCGCTGAAGCGCGAGGACGGGAGCGACTTCACGCGCGAGGACCTCATGGGGAAGACGACCGTGCTCGTCTTCTACCCGTTCGCGTTCAGCCCGGTCTGCACCGACCAGTTCCAGGTCTACGAGGAGGTCCTCGGCGAGTTCGCCTCGCGCGGCGCGACCCTCTACGGCGTCTCGACCGACGCGACGTGGTCGCAGACCGCGTTCAAGGACAAGCTCGGGATCTCCATCGAGCAGCTCTCGGACTTCGAGCCGAAGGGCGAGACCGCGAAGAAGCTCGGCGCGTACTTCGAGCCGGCCGGGATGACGAACCGGGCGATCATCATCGTCGGTCCCGACGGCGTCGTCGCCTGGTCGCACCTCGCCGACTCGCCGGGGGACCTGCCGGGCGCGAACCTCATCTTCGACGGCCTCGACGCCGTCCCCGCCTCGTAGCGGCCGCTCACGCGACCGGCCGCGGGGGCGGGGGGCGTCAGCCGACGCGCGCGGCCTCGCGGCGGCGCGCGATGTCCTCGGCGACGAGGCGCGGCACGACCTCGGCGCGGTGGTCGAAGATCGCCTCGACGTCGCGCCGGACGAGGAGCCGGTGGGCGAGCTCGCCGAGCGGCCCGAAGCCGATCCCGTAGCGGACGGTGTCGGTCATGATCGTCCCGTCCTCGCCGTCGGGCTCGAACTCGTGCGTGTGGTGCCAGAGCCCGTAGGGCCCGCGGATCTGGACGTCGACGAAGCGCGGCGTCTCGGAGTCCGGCTCCCACGCCTGGATGAGCGTCTGCCACCGGATCGGGATGCCGTGGACCCGGAGGCGGTACTCGATGAGCGTCCCGACGCTCATCGAGATGAGCCCCTCGCGGCCGAGGCCCGGCGTGATGACCCGGAAGCGCAGAAGCGGCGGCGTGATCGCCTCGAGGTTGCGCGCGTCGGCGAAGAACGGGAAGACGTCGGCCGGCCGGCCGGGGAGGCGCTGCCGGCGCTCGAGGGTGTGGATGCGCATCAACCGTGGCTACGACGGATACCCTGGAGAGGATGACGGACCTCCGCAGCGCGCCTGCGCCCGGGCTGCGCGACGCCGACCACGTCCGCGGTCCGCAGGACGGCCCCCTCGTCGTCGTCTACGCCGACTTCACCTGCCCGCGCTGCGCCGTCGCCGCGCAGCGGCTGACGGACGCGGACGTACGCGTGGCGTTCCGCCATCTCGCGCTGGAGACGCGTCACCCGAGGGCGCTCGTGCTCGCGCGGGCGGCGGAGGCCGCGGGCGCCCAAGGCGCCTTCTGGCGCTTCCACGACTCGCTCTACGCCGACCAGGGGCGCACGGACGACCCGCACCTCTGGTCGCGCGTCGAGGAGCTCGGGCTCGACCTCGACCGGTTCGAGGAGGACCGGCGGGCGGACTGGACGCTCGAGCGCGTCAAGCGCGACGTCCACGATGCGGTCCGCGCGGGGGCGACGACGACGCCGACGGTCTTCGGCGGCGGCGAGATGGTCCAGGGCGCTCCGGAGCCCTCCTGGCTCGACGCGCTCGCCACCCGCTGAGCCGCCTGCCGGACTCACCCTCGCGGCCGGACCCCGCCCCGGCTAGAATCACTCCGTTCGCATCCAGTGAGATGAAAGACGCAGGCCGCCACCGAAGGGCGAGCCAGAAGGAGCAGACACATGAGCAGTGACGCCGTGACCACGGTCACCGTCGAGATCGCCGGCAGCGAGATCTCGTTCGAGACCGGGCGGATGGCCAAGCAGGCCTCCGGCGCCGTCGTCGTCCGCCAGGGCGACACCCAGGTCCTCGCGACCGCCACCGCGGGCGGAGAGCGGGACGTCGACTTCCTCCCGCTCACCGTCGAGGTCGAGGAGCGGATGTACGCCGCGGGGAAGATCCCGGGCTCGTTCTTCAAGCGCGAGGGCCGCGCGAGCGAGAAGGGCATCCTCACCTGCCGCATGATCGACCGGCCGATCCGCCCGCTCTTCCCCAAGGGCTGGCGCCGCGAGACGCAGCTCGTCGTCATGCCGCAGTCGATCGACTACGTCCACCCGTTCGACATCCTCGGCATGAACGGCACGTCGGCGGCCCTGATGATCTCCGACATCCCGATCCCGTTCCCCGTCGGCGCGGTGCGCATCGGGAAGATCGACGGCAACTTCGTCGTCAACCCCAGCGAGCAGGCCCTCGAGGACGGCGAGTCCGACCTCGATCTCATCGTCTCCGGCTCCGAGGAGGCGATCCTCATGGTCGAGGCGGGGGCGAACGAGATCCCCGAGGCGGAGATCCTCGACGCGCTCGACATCGCCCACGACGCGATCAAGAAGCTCTGCGCCGCGCAGCGCGAGCTCGCCGAGAAGGCGGGCAAGGCGAAGATCGCCGTCGAGTCCAAGGAGCTCCCGCAGGACCTCTACGAGGAGATCAAGGGCTCGCACGGCGCGAAGCTCGACGAGGCGACCCAGGTCTTCGACAAGATCGAGCGCCAGGACGCGACGAAGGCCGTCATCGACGAGATCGTCGCTCAGTACGCGCCGGAGTCCGACGCCGAGAACGAGGGCTACGCCGAGCGGCTCGCCGACGTGAAGGCCGCCGCCGCGAAGCTCGAGAAGGCGATCATCCGCGAGCGCATCGCGGTCCACAAGAAGCGCCCGGACGGTCGCGCGGAGGCCGAGATCCGGCCGATCGAGATCGAGGCGGGTCTCCTGCCGCGCACGCACGGCTCGGCGCTCTTCACCCGCGGTCAGACGCAGGCGCTCAGCGTCGTCGCGCTCGGGACGCTCAAGGAGGAGATGCGCATCGACACGCTCGGCCTCCAGAAGCAGAAGTTCTACTGGCACCACTACAACTTCCCGCCCTTCTCGGTCGGTGAGGCGGGCCGGATGGGCGGCCCGAAGCGGCGCGACATCGGCCACGGCGCGCTCGCCGAGCGCGCTCTCCTCGCGGTCGTCCCGTCGACCGAGGACTTCCCGTACACGGTCCGCGTCGTCTCGGACATCCTCGAGAGCAACGGCTCCTCGTCGATGGCGTCGGTGTGCGGCAGCTCGCTGTGCCTCATGGACGCTGGCGTGCCGATCAAGGCGCCGGTCGCCGGCATCGCGATGGGCCTGATCAAGGAGGGCGACGACTACACCGTCCTCACCGACATCGCCGGCGTCGAGGACCACCTCGGCGACATGGACTTCAAGGTCGCCGGGACCGAGAAGGGCATCACCGCCCTCCAGATGGACATCAAGATCACCGGCGTCACCTTCGAGATCCTGCGCGACGCCCTCGCCCAGGCGAAGACCGCCCGCGAGGACATCCTCGGGCAGATGGCGCAGGTCATCGAGGCGCCCCGCGACGAGCTCTCCCAGCACGCTCCCCGGATCGAGTCGATCAAGATCGACCCGAGCCAGATCGGCCTGCTCATCGGCAAGGGCGGCGAGACGATCCGCGGGCTCTCCGATGAGTTCGAGTCGCAGATCAACGTCGACGACGACGGCCAGGTCCTCATCTACTCCGCCAACGGCGAGCTCGCCGACGCGCTCGTCGACCGCATCCGGTCGATGACGAAGGAGGTCGAGGTCGGCGACGAGTTCCCGGCGGCGAAGGTCGTGAAGACGACGACGTTCGGCGCCTTCGTCGAGCTCGCGAAGGGCACGGACGGCCTCCTCCACATCTCGAACGTCTCGCCGGGCGAGCGCGTCGACACGGTGGAGGACGTCCTCAACCGCGGCGACGAGATCAGCGTCCGGGTCGTCGAGGTCGACCGTGAGCGCGGCCGCATCGGCCTGCGCCTGACGGCCGATCCGGAGATCGAGGGCAAGACCGTCGAGGAGCTCGCGGCGCTCGGGGCCGGCGGCAACGGCGGTGGTGGCGGCGGCGGTGGTCGCCGCGGCGGCGGCGGCGGGCGCGGCGGCGATCGCGAGCGCGGCGGCGGCGATCGCGGCGGCGACCGCGAGCGCGGCGGCCGCGGATCCGGCCGTCCGCGGCATCGCAGCCGCGCCGACCGCGATCCGGACCGCGACTAGGCGCGGTCCGGGCGGTCCCGCGGCGTGACGCTGCAGCACCGGCTCACCGAGCTCGACTCGGGCGTGCGGGTCGTGACCGAGGCGCTGTCCTCGGTCCGATCCGCCGCGCTCGGGTTCTGGATCGGGACGGGGTCGGCGGCCGAGTCCCACGACGAGGCCGGTCTCTCGCACCTCATCGAGCACATGCTCTTCCGCGGGACCGCTCGCTACGGGTCCCTCGAGATCGATCAGCTCTTCGACGGCTTCGGCGCCGAGCTCAACGCGTTCACGGGCAAGGAGACGACGTCGGTCTACAGCCGGGTCCTCGACGAGCACCTCGACGCCGCGTTCGACGTCATGGCCGACATGGTGTGGCGGCCGCGCTTCGACGCCGAGGAGCTCGACGCCGAGCGCGACATCGTCCTCGAGGAGATCGCGATGTACGAGGACGATCCGCAGGACAAGGTCTTCGACGTCCTCGGCGAGGCGATCTTCGGGGACCACCCGCTCGGCCGGCCCGTCATCGGGCGGGCGGAGGTCGTCTCCGGCACGCCGGCGACCGGGCTCGCCGACTTCCACCGCGTCCGCTACACGCCGGGGCGCCTCGTCGTCGCGGCGGCGGGCGCCGTCGACCACGACCATCTCGTCGACCTCGTCCGCTCGGTCGAGGGGGCGGCGCCCGAGGGCGGGGCGACCGAGCCGGTCGTCGCCCCCGCCGTCGATCCCGTCCCTCGGCTGCGCTTCCACCGCAAGGACACCGAGCAGTACCACCTCTGCCTCGGCGGCCCCGGGATCGCCCGGGACGACGAGCGCCGGTTCGCGCTGCGGATCCTCGACACGATCCTCGGTGGCAGCTCTTCGTCCCGGCTCTTCGTCGAGGTCCGCGAGAAGCGGGGTCTCGCCTACGCGGTCTCGACCTTCCAGGCCAACTACGCGACGACCGGGCAGTTCGGGCTGTACGTCGGCACCCGTCCCGACAACGTCGAGAAGGCGATGCGCGTCATCGGCGACGAGATCTCCCGCGCGGTCGAGGACCCCGCGAGCGCCGCCGAGCTCACTCGGGCGAAGGAGAACGTGAAGGGCCGGAT
The DNA here is from genome assembly GCF_059438195.1 of Paraconexibacter sp. Classification (NCBI taxonomy): domain Bacteria; kingdom Bacillati; phylum Actinomycetota; class Thermoleophilia; order Solirubrobacterales; family Paraconexibacteraceae; genus Paraconexibacter; species Paraconexibacter sp. The sequence goes on along the minus strand of NZ_JBLKKY010000015.1, from coordinate 25,603 downwards.
CGGCCTCTCGCTCGAGTCGACGACCGCGCGCATGAACCGCCTCGGGTCGTCCGTGCTCGCGGACATGCCGCTGCTCGACCTCGACGAGGTCATCGAGCGGATCGACGCGGTCACCGTCGACGACGTCCGCGAGCTCGCCGTCGAGCTCCTCGATCCCGCGCGCCTCAGCGCCGCGGGCGTCGGCGCCGACGAGGCGACGTTCCGGGCCGGCCTCCAGCCGGTCGCCCCGACCCTCGCGGAGGCGGCATGAGCGCCGAGCTCCTCCGCGTCGGCGTCGCCGGGGCCGCGGGCCGGATGGGCGCGACCGTCTGCGGCGCCGTCGAGGGCGCGGACGACATGGTCCTCGCCGGCCGCGCCGACCCGGCGCTCGAGGTGCCTCTCGAGGCGATCCTCGGCGACGTCGACGTCGTCGTCGACTTCACGCGCCCGGACACCGCGACGGAGAACGCGCTCGCCTGTCTGCGCGCCGGGGTGCACGTCGTCATCGGGACGAGCGGCTTCGACCTCGACCCGCTGAGGGAGCACGGCCGTCGCCAGGCGCCCAACGGGGTGACGCCGAACGCCCTCTTCTGCCCGAACTTCGCCATCGGCGCCGTCCTCATGATGCGCTTCGCGCAGGAGGCGGTGCGGCACATGCCGCGCGCGGAGATCGTCGAGCTGCACCACGACAAGAAGCTCGACAAGCCCTCGGGGACCGCGGCGCGGACGGCCGCGATGATGGCGGAGGCGACCGGGGAGGAGGCGCCGCCCATCCACTCGGTGCGCCTGCCCGGCCTCGTCGCGCACCAGGAGGTCATCCTCGGCGGCGTCGGCGAGACCCTCACGATCCGCCACGACTCGCTCGACCGCTCGTCGTTCATGCCGGGCGTCCTCGCGGCCGTCCGTGCGGTCGGCGATCTCGAGGAGAGCCCGGTGGTCGGCCTCGAGCACGTCCTCTTCCCGGCGTGATCCGGGCGGCGTCCGCCGGCGACGCCGCCGCTGCCGGCGAGCTCGTCGTCCGCGCCTGGCGATGGGCGCTCACCGAGACGGCCGCGCCGGAGGCGCTCGCCGCGCTGAGCGCCGAGGCGCACGAGGCGGTGCTCGGCGCGGCGATCGCCGACCCCGGCGCGGACGTCCTCGTCGAGGAGGTGGGAGGTCGCGTCGCGGCGATCGCCGTCGTCGGGGACTGCCGGGAGCCGGACGTCCCGCCCGCGGTCGGCGCGCTCGGGCTCCTCGCGGTCGATCCGCCCGCGCAGGGAGCCGGCGTCGGGACCGCGCTGCACGCGGCGGCGCTCGAGACGGCCGGCCGCCGCGGCGCCCGGTCGGTCGCCGTGCGGGTCCCGGGCATCCACGCCCATGGGCGTGCGTTCCTCGAGCGCTCCGGGTGGCGTCTCGACGCCGCTGCGCCGGAGAGGCCGGAGCCGCTGCTCGGGGACCTCGTCACCGTGCGCTACCGGCGGGAGCTCCCGTGAGCCCGCTTCCGCAGCCCGGCGCGGGCGCTCCGCTCGTGGGGGTCACCGACCACGCGTGTGAGCGCTTCCGCCAGCGCGTCGGCGGCCGGCGCGGGGCGGTCGACGTGCGGCCCGAGGTCGTCGCGCGCGTCGCCCGCGCGTGGGAGGCCGGACGGGTGGAGAGGCGCGCGCCCGACGGCTCGACGGCGGTGCGCGGGACCGTCTACGTCCGCGATCTCGTCGATCGCGGCGTCGTCTTCGTGTGCCGGCCCGACCGGCACGAGATCGTCGTCGTCACGCTGTGGGAGGAGGAGCGCGCCGTCGGAGAGGTGCGGGTCCCGCGCGCCTTCACCGACGCGCTGCGTCATGACGACGAGCGCCGCGACGACAGCTGACCGCGGCTGTGCGGGCCCTCACAGACGCCCGGTCACCGGGCGGGAACCCTTCTGAGGTGCCTGCCACGGCCTCGTCGGCATCCGTCCGCGTCGTCGTCGGAGCTCTCGCCGACGACTCGCTCGCTCCCTCCGTCCTCGCCCTCGTGCGCGCAGGCGCGGTGCGCGACCCCGCTCTCGCGGCGGAGATCCGCGGGCGGGTCGCCTTGCGCTTCCCCGGCGGACACCCACCCGTCGTCATCGAGTTCCGTGGCGAGGAGATCGTCGTGAGCGACGACGACGACCCCGACCGCGCGTACGACCTGGAGGTGATCGGCCGCCTCGCCGACGTCCTCCTCGTCGTCTCCTCCCCCCTCGCGGGCGGGCTGCCGAAGCCGACGCACCCGCGGGGTCGCCAGGCGCTCGCGCGCCTCGCCGACGGGCGCGTCGAGCTCGACGGGCCCCTGCGCCTCGGCCGCAAGCTCGTGCGGCTCCTGCAGATCGAGCTGTAGGCGCCCTCAGCGCGGGGCGGCGACCGGCTCCTCGTCGAGCGAGACGAGCTCGGCGCGGCCGGGGTCGGACGTCTCGTCGTCGCCGCAGGAGAGCGCGCGCAGGGCGCCCGTCGGGCGGCGGCGGACGTGCGCGCGGAGCCTGCCGTGACCGTCGACGTCGAGCGTCACCCAGCCCTCGTCGTCGGTGTCCGCCTGGACCTCGAGGACGTCGAGGTCGTCGATCCCCCTCACGTCGAGGCGCGTCCGGGTGAAGACCTCGGCGCACTGCGCGTGCCAGCCGTCGCCGACGCGGCCGCGGAGGAGCTCGGGCACGACCTCGCCCCGGCAGTGGGCCGCGACGAGCTCGTCGGCGCGGCCGGGCGGCACGCGGCCGTAGCAGTAGCCGTGGGGGAGGACGAGGCACGTCGCCGCGAACCGGTGGCCGCCGAGATGCGTCGTCGCCCACGCCTCGCCGGGCAGGAGCTCCCGGACGGCACGCAGGAGCGGACGGCCGCGCAGCGCGCAGCAGGCGTCGCGGCGGCTGTGGGTGCAGACGGCGACGAGGGGGCCGTCGACGGGCGTCGCGTCCGCGGGGCGACGGCCCTCCCCGATCGCCGCGAGATCGAGGTCGAGGACCTGGCGCGGATCGTCGAGGTCGTAGCGCGCGAGCCAGCTGTCGCCGCGCTCGGTCGAGGCGACGAGGCAGGTCGCGGGGCCGCCGGCGCCGGCCGCGCGGCTCGAGGTCCTCTGGATGAGGCCGGGGCGGAGGCCGGCCGCCTCGGCGCGCTCCTCGAGGACCCTGCCGAGGTCGCCGGGGAGGTCGTTGACGGCGAACGGGTCGGAGCCCCAGGGGCCAGGTGCCTCGAGCAGCAGCCACCGGCGCGCCTTCGCGGCGGAGCCGGCGAGCGGCTCGTCGAGGGCCTCGGCGGTCGTCGCGCAGCGATCGTCCATGGCGTGAGGATCGTAGAGGTCGGTCGGCGCGGTCGCTCGGGTCAGCCGGTCCGGACGAGCTCGGCGAGGCGCGTGCCGCGGGCCGTCCCGTCACGGCGGCGTGAGGCGAGGTCGAACGCGGACTCCTCGCCGACGACGACGCAGACCCGCTCTGCACGCGTGATCGCCGTGTAGAGGAGGTTGCGCGAGAGCATCACGGCCTGGCTGCGGTGGAGCGGGAGCACGATCGCGGGCGCCTGGCTGCCCTGGCTCTTGTGGACGCTGATCGCGTAGGCGAGCCGCCACGTCTGGGTCGCGGCGACCGGGACCGAGAGGCGGCGGCCGTCGTCGGTCGCGAGGAGGACGCGGCCCGCCTCGGCGTCGTGGCCGACGACGACGCCGAGCTCGCCGTTCATGAGCTCGTGCTCGTGGTCGTTGCGCGTCTGGATGACGCGGTCCTGGTGGCGCAGCGGCGTGCCCGGCACGGCGGCGCCGTCCGGGTTGAGCCGCGCGCGCAGCGCGTCGTTGAACGCGTCGATCCCGACGGGGCCCCGGTGCATCGGGGCGAGGACCTGCACGCCGCCGACGGGGTCGAGGTCGTAGTGCGACGGGAGTCGCTGCGCGGCGAGGTCGCACACCTCGCGGAAGATCGCCGCGGGGTCGGACCGGCGGATGAGGAAGAAGTCGCGGACGTCGTCGTCGCCGGCGACCGTCGGCGGGCGCTCGCCCGCGTTGACGGCGTGGGCCGCGCGCACGATGAGCGACCGCGCCGCCTGCCGGAAGATCGCGGTGAGCCGGGTGGTCGGGACGACATCCGAGGCGATGAGGTCCTCGAGCACGCGGCCGGGGCCGACCGGGGCCAGCTGGTCGACGTCCCCGACGAGGAGGACGTGCGTCGACGGGCCGACCGCGCGCACGAGCGCGTCGGCGAGCCGCACGTCGAGCATCGACGCCTCGTCGACGATGAGGACGTCGGCGCCAGGGATGGGGTCCTCCTCGTCGCGGGCGAACCCCTCGCCGGGCACCCACTCGAGGAGCCGGTGGATCGTCGTCGCCTCCGCGCCGGCGACCTCCGCGAGCCGGCGGGCCGCCTTGCCGGTCGGCGCGCAGAGGCGCACGGTCGCGCGGCCGTGCCGCAGGACGTCGACGAGCGCCCGCATCGCCGACGACTTGCCGGTGCCGGGACCTCCGGTGAGGATCGAGAGCCGGTGGCCGAGCACCTTCTCGACCGCCGACCACTGCTCGTCGGTCGGCACGAGCGCTCCGCTCGTCGGCCGCTCGGGCGCGCGCCCCCGGAGGCGGAGCACGGGCTCGTCGCCGGCGAGCTCGGCGGCGCGTCGCGCGAGGCGCCGCTCGATCGCGGCGAGGCGGGCGTCCGCGATGCGGTCCTGCCCGTCGATCTCGATCGTCCCGCGGGCCGCCAGCGCGTCGATGCGCCCCGAGACGTCGTGGTCGAGGAGCTCGCGGGTCCGCGTGGCGAGGTCGGCGCGGGTGAGGAAGCAGTGCCCGTCGGACTCGGCGAGCGCGAGCGCGTGGACGATCCCGGCGTCGAGCCGGCCCGGGTCGTCGGCCGGCGTGCCGAGCGCCCGGGCGAGGTCGTCCGCGGTGCGGAACCCGATGCCCTCGACCTCCGTGAGCGCGTAGGGGTCGGCCTGCAGGGCGTCGATCGCGCCGGAGCCGTACGCACGCTGGATCCGCGACGCCGCCGCCGCGGGCACGCCGTGCGTCTCGAGGAAGAGCCGGATCGCCCGGACCGCGGTCTGCTCCTCCCACGACCGCACGGCGGCGGCGAGCCGGCGCTTCCCGATCCCGGGGACCTCGGAGAGGCGGGCCCGGGGGTCCTCGTCGACGACGCCGATCACCTCGTCGCCGTGCGTCTCGTGGAGCCAGCGGGCGCCCGCCGGGCCGACGTGCTTCACGGCGGCGAGGTAGCTGCGGATCGCGCGGTCGCTCACCGGCTCCTTCACGAGCACCTGGCCGGCGTGGAACTGCCGCCCGTGCCGCGGGTGCTCGCGCCACTCGCCCGTCACCTCGACGTGGTCGCCCTCGTTCACGTGGGCGAGAGGACCGGTGAGCGTCACCTCCTCGCCGCTCTCGTCGAGGGCGACGAGGACCGCGAAGTCGCCGTCGTCCGCGCGCCAGCGAGTGTCCATCACCTCGAGCGCGAGGCGCGACGGCTCGCTCATCCCGCCTCCGCGGCGAGGGCCAGCGAGGCGCGGAGGATCGGGGAGGCGCCCGCGGGCGGGGTCGTGAGCGGCAGCCACTCGAGGCGCTCGTGCTCGCCGCAGTGGTCCCCGACGTCGAGGTCGCCGGCGTCGATGAGCAGGACGGCCTCGGGGCGCAGCGTCGGCAGGTCCCACGCCCATCCGAGAGGCGCCATCTCGGAGGCGTCGACCTCGAGCCCGAGCTCCTCGCGCGCCTCGAGGACGGCGGTCGCGCGGATCGGCTCCTCGCCGCTGCGCGCCGTCCCCGCGTCGACCGTGCCGGCCGGGACCGTGTGCCAGACGCCGGGGTTGACGACCTCGGCGCTGCGCAGGCCCGCGAGGACGCGTCGCCGGGGCCCGCGGCCGCGGACGAGGAGGAGGGACACGCCGAGCGCCGCCGCGCGACCCGCCCCCGAGCGCAGCGGATCGCCGTCCGCGAGCGCGGTGACGACCTCGCGGGCGCTCGGGTCGAGCGCCGCGCCGTCGCTGCGCAGCACGTCGAAGAACGAGCCGACGGCGAGCGTCGCGCCCTCGGGCGCGAGCGAGGCGAGGCAGCCGACGGCACCGTCGTAGAACGCCGGCCAGCGCTCGAGCGACCGGACGAGATGATCCTCGCCCGCCGCGCGGACGCGCGGGTCGAGCGCCGCCTCCCCGGGGGCCCAGACGGCGGTGAGGCGGGACGTGGGGAGGATCGCGGTGTCGGAGTCGAGGGCGCGGGGCGCGGCGTCGTCGCTCATCTCCGATCAGTGTCGCCGTCGGGACGGACGCGTGCCTGGGATACTGGCTCGGATGCCGGGCCTCGGAGCGATCATCACCGCAATCGTCACGCCCTTCGACGCGGATCTGCGCGTCGACGAGGAGGCGTTCGTCGACCTCATGCGCCACCTCGCGACGCAGGGGTCGGACGGGATCGTCGTCGCAGGGACGACGGGCGAGTCGCCCACCCTCGAGGACGACGAGCACCTCGCGCTCATCGAGCTGGCGGTGCGGGAGCGCCCCGAGGGGCTCACGGTCATCGGCGGCGTCGGCTCCAACGACACGCGCCACGCCGTCAAGCTCACGGAGCGGGCGTGCGAGATCGGCGCCGACGCGCTGCTCTCCGTGAACCCGTACTACAACCGGCCGAACCGCCGTGGCATCGTCGCCCACTACCGCGAGGTGGCGGCGGCCGCCGACCGGCCGATCGTCCTCTACAACATCCCGCAGAGGACGGGCTCGGACATGCCCAACGACCTGCTCGCCGAGCTCGCGCAGCTCGACCACATCTCCGCCGTGAAGCAGGCGAACAACGCGAACCTCGCACCGGTCGACGGGCTCGAGCTCTACGCCGGCAACGACGACGTCCTCGCGCGCACCCTCGATCTCGGCGGCGCCGGCGGGATCCTCGTCGCGAGCCACGTCGTCGGCCCGCAGATGCGCCGCATGGTCGACGAGCCGGAGAGCCGCGCGGCGATCCACGAGGACCTCACACCGGTCTTCGAGGCGCTCAGCGTCGCTCCCGCCGCCGTCTGCACGAAGGCGGCCCTCGCCCTCCTCGGGCGGCCCGTCGGCGATCCGCGGCTCCCGTACGTCCCGGCCGACGAGGCGGAGACGGCGACGATCCGCGCGATGCTCGAGGCGCGGGGGCTGCTCGACCGCGCCGCCGGATGAGCGGCCTCCTGCGGGTCCTGCCGCTCGGCGGGCTCGGCGAGATCGGCAAGAACATGATGGTCGTCGAGTACGACGACCGCATCGTCGTCGTCGACACCGGACTGCGGTTCCCGACCGCCGAGATGGTCGGCATCGACCTCGTCCTCCCGGACTTCCACTACCTCCGCGATCGCGTGCAGGACATCGAGGCGATCCTCATCACCCACGGCCACGAGGACCACCTCGGCGCCCTCCCGTGGCTGCTGCGCGAGCTCGGCGTCGAGGACGCCCCGCCCGTGTTCGGCGGCCCGCTCACGATGGCGATGGCCCGCTCGAAGCTCGACGAGCACAAGATCGGCAAGGACGTCGAGTGCGTCGACCTCGCTGCGGGCGCCAAGGTCGAGGCCGGGCCGTTCGAGATCGAGACGATCCACATGACGCACTCGATCCCCGACGCGCGCGCCGTCGCCCTCACGACGCCGCTCGGCACGGTGCTCGTCACCGGGGACTACAAGTTCGACCAGACCCCGGTCGACGGGCGTCCGGCCGACCTCCAGCGGCTCGCCGAGCTCGGCCGCGAGGGCCTGCTCCTCCTCTGCGGCGACTCGACGAACGCCGATCGCCCCGGCTCGTCGCTCTCGGAGTCGGTCGCCGGGCCGCACCTCATCGAGACGTTCGCCCGCTGCGAGGGGCGCATCATCGTCACCTGCTTCGCCTCGAACATCCACCGCGTCCAGCAGGTCGTCGACGCCGCGGCGGCCACGGGCCGGAAGATCTCGCTCGTCGGCCGCTCGATGCGCAAGAACGTCAACATCGGCCGCTCGCTCGGCCACATCCGCATCCCCGAGGGCATGCAGGTCCAGCCGCGCGAGATCGGCGACTTCCCCGACGAGAAGATCGTCGTCATCTCGACCGGGTCGCAGGGGGAGCCGCTCAGCGCGGTGCGCCGGATGGCCTACCGGGACCACCACCAGATCGAGCTGCACGACGGCGACACGGTCGTCTTCTCCGCGACCCCGATCCCGGGGAACGAGCGCGCGGTGAACGACACGATCGACCGGCTGTACCACATCGGCTGCGACGTCATCACGACCGCCGACGCGCCGATCCACGCGTCCGGCCACGGCTACCGCGAGGAGCTCGCGCTCATGCTCAACCTCACGCGGCCGCGCTACGTCTTCCCGGTCCACGGCGACCACAAGCGGATCACCCTGCACGCCGAGATCGCCGAGCGCGTCGGCGTCGACCCCGAGCGCATCTTCAAGGGGGAGAACGGGCTGCCGCTCGAGATCGACGCGGACGGCGCGCGCTTCGCCGACCGCGAGCGCAGCGGGGTCATCTTCGTCGACGGCGTCGATCTGGGGGAGCCCGCCGACGCGGCGCTCCGCGATCGCCGCATGCTCAGCGCCGACGGGATCTTCGTCGTCGTCGCGACGATCAGCGAGCAGGACGGCTCCTCCGTGGCCGATCCGGAGGTCATCCTCCGCGGCGTCCCGTTCGCCGCCGACCAGGAGCTCCTCGACGAGCTGCGCGACGTCGTCGACGAGTCGCTCGACCGCGCGGCGAAGGAGGAGGTCCGCGAGATCGACCTCCTCCAGCAGTTCCTCCACGACGACCTCGCGGAGTTCCTCTACCGGCGCCTCAAGCGCCGGCCGATGGTCCTGCCGGTCGTCGTCGAGGTGTAGGCGCGAGGAGGGGCGCTCAGGTCGCCGTGCGCGCCCGCCGGTCGAGCGGCACGCACAGAGGCGTGCCGGTGACCGGGCACGGGTCGACGCGGCAGCGGACCCCGAAGACCTCCTCGACGAAGCGGGCGTCGACGACCTCGTCCGGCGCGCCGGCCGCGTGGACCCGTCCCTCTCGCAGGGCGACGACGTGGTGGGCGTAGCGGCACGCCTGGCCGAGGTCGTGGAGGACCATGACGACCGTCCGGCCCTCGCGGGCGTTGAGATCCTCGAGGAGGTCGAGCACCTCGAGCTGGTGGGCGAGGTCGAGGTAGGTCGTCGGCTCGTCGAGGAGGAGGAGCTCCGTGTCCTGGGCGAGCGTCATCGCGATCCAGGCCCGCTGGCGCTGGCCGCCGGAGAGCTCGTCCACCGGCCGCCGTCGCAGGTCGGCGAGCCCGGTGCGCTCGAGCGCCTCCGCGACGCACGCGCGGTCCTCGCCGCTCCAGCGGCCGAGGAGCCCGCGATGAGGGTGGCGCCCTCGGGCGACGAGCTCCTCGACCGTGAGGCCCTCGGGCGCCGTCGGCCCCTGCGGCAGCAGCCCGATGCGACGGGCGAGGTCACGCGTCGGCACCGATCTGATCTCGGTGCCGTCGAGGAGGACCGAGCCGCGGTCCGGGCGCATGAGCCGGCCGAGGGCACGCAGGACGGTCGACTTCCCGCACCCGTTCGCGCCGACGATCGCGGTGATGCGCCCGGCCGGCAGGTCGAGGTCGAGGTCCTCGACGACGATCCGCCCGTCGTAGGCGAGCGTGAGCCCGTCGGCGTGCAGCCGGCCGGCCGTCGCGCGGACGGACGCCGGTGCGGACGCGGTGGTCGTGGGTGTCATGTGGCCTCCGTGACGGTCTCTGCGAGGCGCGCGAGCCGATGCTCGTCGCCCGTGAGGGGACAGGAGAAGCAGTGCGCGGCCGCGTCGGTGCGGTAGTACAGGCAGCATTGCGCGCGGACCCGTCCGGGATGGCGGACGTCGCCGAAGAGCCGGTAGCCGGCGTGGGTGCGCAGCCGCGCGGGCGCGCGCCCGACGGCGAGGGCTCCCCGCTCCCAGGCCTCGTCGCGCCGGCCGAGCGCCTCGCCGGCGTGGAGGAACGACTCCGCGACGACGTCGCCGGCCTGTCGCCAGAGCGCCGCCCGCGGGCGGCGGCACCGGCCGTTCACCGCGGCGATGAGCGGCTCGAGCCAGCCGGCGTACGCCGCGAGGAGGGCGTCGAGGAGCGCCGTCGGGTCGGTGACGGCCGTCGCGGCGGGGTGCCCGGAGGCCGGGTCGTCCGCCACGCACGCGAACCGCGGGCCGAACGCGACTCCCGTGACCTCGTGGCCACCGCAGACGCGGACGGCGACCTCGGCGTCGAGGAGCGGTGCGCGCCGCGCGACGAGGATCGCCCCCGCCGCCCTCGTCATGACGGCCAGCGCCGTGTCCCGCAGCCAGAAGCCGCCGGCGATGTCCTTCCGGCGGGTGCCCCAGCCCGCGCCGAAGGCGTCGATCGCCGACGAGAAGCCCCCGGCGTCCTCGACGAGGGCCGACGGCGCGACCCATCCGCGGCCCGCCGGGGGCGACGGGGAGGACACGAGCGGCTCCGGGTCCCGCGCGCATCTGACCGCAGCGTCGAGCGCGTCGTGGAGCGGGCCGCGACGAAGGCCCCGAGCGGGGGTGCCCGAGCCGGCCGGGATCGGTGCGAGTCGCCGAGTCATCGTGCCGAGCGCGCGAGGAGCCAGAGGAGGGCGGGCGCCCCGACGACCGCCGTGACCACGCCCACGGGGATGTCGACCGGGGCGAACGCCGTCCGCGCGACGGCGTCGGCGACGAGGACGACCGTGCCCCCGAGGAGCGCCGAGGCCGGGATCACGCTGCGGTGGTCGACGCCGACGAGACGACGCGCGATGTGCGGCGCGGTGAGCCCGACGAAGCCGACCGGACCGGCGATCGCGACCGCCGCGCCCGCGAGGCCGGCCGCGACCGCGACGAGGACGAGGCGGCTGCGCTCGAGCCGGACCCCGAGGCCGGCGGCGACGTCGTCGCCGAGCGCGAGCGCGTCGATGCGCCGAGCGAGGAGGAGGGCGAGCGTCCCGAGGGCGAGGAGCCACGGCAGCAGCGCGGCGAGCTCCGACCAGCCCCGCCCGTACACCGTGCCGGCGAGGAAGACGACGAGCTGGCTCGCCTGGATGAGGTCGTCGACCGTCGCGAGCACGGCGATGACGACGGCGTAGCCGACCGTCGTCACGGCGACGCCGACGAGGAGGAGGCGCGTCGCGCCGAGGCCGTCGCGCCAGGCGAGCGCGTACACCGCGAGGCTCGCGAGGAGCGCGCCCGCGAAGGCGAGCGGCGGCAGCGCGCCGACCGGGAGGCCGGGCACCGCGACGATCACGGTCACCGCCGCCGCGTTCGCGCCGGCCGATGCGCCGATGAGCTCCGGGGCGGCGAGCGGGTTGCGCGTCACGCCCTGGAGGACCGCGCCGGACATCCCGAGCGCCGCGCCGACGGCGAGCGCGACGAGGGCACGCGGGAGGCGGAGGTCCGTGACGACGAACGAGGACGAGGCGTCCCCCGCACCCGTGAGCGCGCGGAGGACCTCCACGGGTCCGAGCGGGTACTCGCCGACGCCGATCGTGACGACGAGCGTCGCGGCCGCGAGCAGCGCGACCCCGCCGAGCGAGGCCCACGTCCTCACCGGGACGGTCATGCGCGCCGAGCGCCGCGACGCGCGACGCGGATGAGGACGGGCGCGCCGACGAGCGCCGTCACCGCCCCGACGGGGAGCTCCTCGGGGGCCACGACGACGCGCGCGGCGATGTCGCCGAGGACGACGAGCGTCGCGCCGAGCACGGCGCACGCCGCGAGACCGGCGCCGACGTCCTCGCCCACGAGCCGGCGCGCCGCGTGCGGCACGGCGAGCCCGACGAGCGCGACGGGGCCTGCGAGGGCGACGGAGGTGCCGGCGAGTGCGACGACCCCGAGCGCGGCGGCGACCTTGAGCCGGACGACCCGGACGCCGAGTCCCGCGGCGACGTCGTCGCCGAGCGAGAGCGTCGAGAGCGGGCGTGCGAGGACGGTCGCGAGCACGGCGCCGAGGAGGAGCACGGGCGAGGCCGCGACGAGGCCGTCGAACCCTGCGCCGGTGAGCGACCCCGCGAGCCAGCGGCGGGCGACCTCGAGGCTCTCGCGGTCGACGACGAGGAGGCCCTGGACGATCGCGGCGAGGAGCCCGCTCACCGCGGCTCCCGCGACGATGAGCCGCTCGTCGCCGCGCGGCCCGCGGTCGCCGAGGCTGAAGAGGAGGATGCCGACCGCCGCGACCGCCGCGCCGGGCAGCGCGAGCGCGACGATGCCGGCCGTGGAGGAGACGCCGAGGACGACCTGGCCGCCGACGGCGGCGAGCGCGGCGCCCCACGAGATCCCGAGGATCGAGGGATCCGCGAGGGGGTTGCGCGTGATCGCCTGCGTCATGGCGCCGGCGACCGCGAGCGTCGCGCCGACGACGGCGGCGACGACGACGCGGGGGAGCCGCACCTCGGCGACCGCGACGTGCGTCGCCGAGCCGTCGAACGCGACGAGCGCGTCGACGACGTCGGCGGGCGCGATCGTCGAGGCGCCGAGCGAGAGGCCGGCCCCGGCGCTCGCGAGCAGCGCGAGGACGCCGAGGCCGGCGAGGGCCGGGGCCGGCAGGTGCCGGCCCCGGCCCTCGGACGGCGTGACGGCGGCGCTCACGCCGTCGTCGGATCCCCGTCGTCCGCGGGCAGGCGCTCCCCGTCGATGAGGACCGTGCGGAGGTCGTCGAGGACCTTCCGCGCGGCGAAGTTGCCGATGCCCAGGAACCACAGATCGTCGGGCACCTCGTAGACCTCGCCGTCCTTCACGACGCCCAGGCGGCCCCAGAGGCGGTTCTCCTGCAGCCGCGACAGCAGCCGGTGGTCGTCGCCGTAGCGGGAGAGCACCATGATGTCGCCGTCGAGGTCGGGGATCGTCTCGGGCGTCGCGGTCGCCGAGAAGTCGTCGACGTCCTGCACGTCCGGGCGGCGCACGCCGGCGTCCTGGAGGATCGTGCCGAGGAAGTTGGCGTTGAGATAGATGCGCACCTCGTCGCCGACCGAGCGGACGACCGACATCGCGGGCGCGTCCGCGCCGAGCTCGTCGGCGAGCGCGGCGGCCGCCGTCTCGTACTCCTCCTGGAGCGCCGCCGCCTCGTCGGTGAGGCCGAGGGCCTCGGCGTGGAGCGCGAAGTTCTCCTTCCAGGTCACGCCGACCGCCTCGGTGAAGACGGTCGGCGCGATCCGCGCGAGCTCGTCGTAGATCGCCTCGTGGCGGGTCTTGCTCGAGAGGATGAGATCGGGGCGCAGAGCGGCGATCGCCTCGATGCTCGGCTGCTCGATGGTGCCGACGAGCTCGATGCCGTCGACGGCGTCGCCGAGGTACGCGGGCAGCCCCTCGCCGGCGATCGCCTCGACGGCGCCGACCGGCGTCACGCCGAGGGCGACGGCGCTGTCGAGCTCGCCGGTGTCGAGGACGACGACGCGCTGGGGGGAGCCCTCGATCGTCGTCGTGCCCATCGCGTGCTCGACGACGCGCGAGCCTGCGCTCTCGGACGAGGGGGCGGCGGTCGCGGTCGTGTCGTCCCCGCAGGCGGCGAGGGCGGTGGCGAGCACGAGCGCGCTCAGGATCGCGAGGAGACCTCGCAGTCGGTGGGCCATGTGTTCAGCTCCTTTAGGTAAGCCTAAATTAGGGTGGCCGAATTCTTAACACAGACCGCGTGGGTCGGGATTGCCGCTCGCGCGCGCGGGCGCGCCGATGCTTCAGAGGGTCCGAGCGCGCGGTCGGGCCGCGCTCAGCTCGTCGCGCCGACCGGCGTCGGCACGTCGTCCTGCACCGCGGTCGTCGCGGGGAGCGTGACGACGAAGCGGGTCCCGTGGGGCTCGACGTCCTCGAGTCGCACGCTCCCGCCGTGGGCCTCGGCGACCGCGCGGACGATCGCGAGCCCGAGGCCCGTCGAGCCGCCTCGGTCGCCGGCTCCGCGGACGAAGCGCTCGAAGAGGCGGGGGCGCAGCTCCTCCGGGACGCCGGGGCCGTCGTCCTCGACGACGAGCCGCACCTGCCGACCGTCCTCGCGCACCGACGCGCGGACGTGCGTCCCCGCCGGCGTGTGCGCGACGGCGTTCTCGAGGAGGTTGAGGACGAGCCGGTGGAGCTCGTCGCGGGCGCCGCACACGGGCGCCGAGCCGGGGACGTCGACGGCGATCTCGTGGCCCTCGGCGACGGGCTCCAGCTCGGCAGCGGCCTCGACGACGATCCGCGCGACGTCGGTGGGGGAGTGGACGACCTGGCGGTTCGCGTCGGCGCGTGCGAGGAGGAGGAGGTCGGCGACGAGCCGGCGCATCCGCTGCGAAGAGCGCAGCGCGGAGCTCGCCGCCTCGCCGCGCTCGCCGTCGAGGACGTCCGCGAGCAGCTCGAGGTTCGCGAGCACGCTCGTCAGCGGGGTGCGCAGCTCGTGCGACGCATCGGCGACGAAGGCCCGCTGGCGCTCGAGCGTCGCGGCGGTCTCCGCCCGGCTCGACTCGAGCGCGATGAGCATCTCGTCGAGCGTGCGGGCGAGCTCGGCGACCTCGTCGGTCGCGTCGGGGACCGGGAGACGGCGGTTCGGATCGCGCGTGCGCGCGATCTCGCGGGCGGCGTCCGTGAGCCAGGCGACCGGCCGCATCGCGCGGTTGGCGATGAGCAGGCCGGCGACGAGCGCGAGCGCGGCGCCGCCGAGGACGCCGATCGACAGGAAGAAGCGGACGCGCGCGGTCGTCTCCTCGAGCGACTCGACCGGGCGCGCGTACTGGACGAGGACCGACCCGATGGTGAGCGGGACCGTGCGCGTCTCGACGCGGTAGCCCCGGGTCACGGTGCTCCCGTCGGGGAGGAGCCCGAAGTCCGGGGCGCGCTGCGGGAACGACCTGAGCTCGACGTTGTCCTGGGTCGTCACCCGGATGACGGCGTCGTCGGCGCTCGCGTACGCCTCGAGGCTCGGGCGCACGTAGACGAAGACGTTGTTCTCGAGGTCGAAGCGCGCCTCGACGTTCGCCGCGAGCTCGTTCGCGGCGCTCGCGGTCTCGTCGGCGAAGTCGTCGCGGATCCGGTTCGTCGTGAGCGCCCCGACGATGAGCGCGAAGCCGAGGAGGATGACGAGCGTGAGAAGCGCGGAGCCGCCGGCGAGCTTCCAGCGGATGGGGACGCGGCGCAGCATTCCGTCGCTCCTCGCCGTGCCGCGGGCTCAGGCCCGCAGGACGTACCCCGCGCCCCGGATCGTGTGGAGGAGCCGCGGCTCGCCGCCGCTCTCGAGCTTGCGCCGCAGGTTCGAGACGAAGACCTCGATGGTGTTCGTCGTCGCGAACGGGTCGTAGCCCCACACCTCTTCGAGGAGGCGCTGGCGCGGGACGACGATGCGCTCGTTGCGCATGAGGTACTCGAGGAGCTCGAACTCGCGCTGGGTGAGCTCGACGACGCGCTCGCCGCGGCGCACCTCGTGCGTGTCGGGGTTGAGCGAGAGGTCGGCGACGACGAGCGACGCCGAGCCGCGCGGCGGCCGTCGGCGCAGCAGCGCCCGCAGCCGCGCGAGGAGCTCCTGGCGCTCGAACGGCTTCACGAGGTAGTCGTCGGCGCCCGCGTCGAGGCCCTCGACGCGCGACTCGAGCGCGTCCCGCGCGGTGAGCATGAGGATCGGGACGTCGTCCGCGCCGCGCAGCCGCCGTGCGACCTCGATGCCGTCGAGCTTCGGGAGGCCGAGGTCGAGGATCACGAGATCCGGGACGTACGAGGCGGCGGTGTCGAGCGCGCCTTCGCCGTCCCCGGCGACCCGCACGTCGTAGCCCTCCATGCGCAGTGAGCGCTGGAGCACCTGGGCGATCTCGTCGTCGTCCTCGACGACGAGCACGCGCGGGGGACGGTCGGCGTCGACGCTCATGTCCTCAGATGGTACGACGCCGACCGGGAGGTCCCGGGCGCTCGGCGTCGAAGAGCGCGCGGACGACCATGCCCACGACGAAGACCCGTCCTCCAGCCAAGAAGGGCCGCGGCGGCGCCGCATCGCGCTCGCGGCCCGCCGCGAAGCGCCCCGCCGCCCGGGCGCGGCGCTCGCAGGGAGCGCTCCCGCGCCTCCCCGTCCTCGAGCAGCGCCACCTCGACCTCATCGGCCTCGGGCTCGTCGCCTGCGGCGTCTTCCTCGCGTTCCCGCTCTACCTCGAGTGGTACGGGGGCGCGGCGGGCGAGGCGATCGTCGACGGGCTCGAGCGTCTCGGCGGTCACCTCGCCTACGCCGCGCCGGTCGCGACCGCGGCGGCGGGCGTCGTCCTCGTCCTGCGACCCGTCCTCCCGACGGGGATGCGGCCCTTCAAGGCCGGCGCGACCTGCCTCGTCCTCGCCTCGGCGCTCATGTTCGCCGCGGGGACGTTCGGCCTCGGCGCCGACGGCCCGCGCGACCTCTACTGGGAGCCCGCGCTGATGGACGAGCGCGGCGGCCTCCTCGGCGACGCCCTCCTGTGGGGAGCGTCGGGGGCCTTCTCGATCGTCGGGGCGCACATCATCGCCGTCTTCCTCCTCGTCGCGGGGACGCTCCTCCTCACCGGAGCCTCGGTCGCCGGCGTCGTCCAGGCGACGGCGAGCGGAGTCGCGGACACGACGCGGGCGCTGCGGCCGGAGCCCCGGCAGGACGACGAGGGCGACGGCGAGCACGGCTCGGACGCGGCCGGCGAGCAGCCGGAGGAGTCGCCGTTCGGCTTCGGCGAGGGACGGCCGGCCGTCCCGGTCGTCCCGCCCGAGCCCGAGGACTCGGAGCCCGTCGTCCGCTCCGCGCGCCGGCCGGAGCTCGACGGCTCGGTGCGCTACCCCGATCTCTTCGGCGACGAGACCGCAGCGCCGGTCGTCGAGCCGACCGTCCGCGAGGAGCCGCCCGTCGAGCCGGAGGACGTCGATCCGGAGCCCGAGGACGAGCCGACGGCGATCGCGCCGCTGCCGCGCGAGGAGCCGCCGGCCCCGCGTCCCGCCGAGGTCGAGCCGGCCGAGACAGACGACGCCGTCGCCGGCGCCGACGACGAGCGCCTCCCGCTCGCCGGAGACGTCGAGTGGCGACGCCCCCGAGCCGGGAAGCTGCTCGAGCGGTCCCCGGCCGAGAACCAGCGTCCCGACACGCAGGGCATGGAGGAGACGGCGGCGCGGCTCGTCGAGGCCCTCCAGCACTTCGGCATCGACGCGAAGGTCATCGGGACGGTCTCCGGGCCCCACATCACGCGCTACGAGCTGCGGCTCGCCCCCGGCGTGAAGATGAGCAAGGTCTCGAACCTCAAGGACGACCTCGCCTACGCGCTCGCGGCGACCGAGATCCGCATCCTCGCGCCGATCCCGGGCAAGACCGCCGTCGGCGTCGAGGTGCCGAACATCCGGCGGCGCATCGTCACGCTCGGCGACGTCTATGCGGCGCCGCCGAAGGGCCACAGCCCGCTCACCGTGTGGCTCGGCAAGGACGTCTCGGGGAAGGCGATCGCCGCCGACCTCGCGAAGATGCCGCACCTCCTCGTCGCCGGCACGACGGGCGCCGGCAAGTCGGGATGCGTCAACGCGATGCTCTCGTCGATCCTCCTCCACGCGACGCCGGACGAGGTCCGCCTCGTCCTCGTCGATCCCAAGCAGGTCGAGCTCAACCACTACGAGGAGATCCCGCACCTCCTCACGCCGGTCATCACGAGCCCGCGCAAGGCGGCCAACGCGCTCCAGAACCTCGTCAAGGAGATGGAGTGGCGCTACGGGATCATGTCGATGGCCCGCACCCGCTCGCTGCCCGAGCTCAACAAGCACCGGGTCGACAAGGGGGAGGAGCCGCTCCCCTACATCCTCTGCGTCATCGACGAGCTCGCCGACCTCATGATGGTCGCCCCCGGGGACGTCGAGGACTCGATCATCCGCATCGCGCAGAAGGCCCGCGCGGTCGGCATCCATCTCGTCCTCGCGACGCAGAGCCCGCGGGTCGACGTCATCACGGGCATGATCAAGGCGAACGTCCCCTCGCGGATCGCCTTCTCGGTCTCCTCGCAGACGGACTCGCGCGTCATCCTCGACCAGAACGGCGCGGAGTCGCTCCTCGGGCAGGGCGACATGCTCTTCAACCCGGTCGGCTCGAGCCGCCTCCAGCGCATCCAGGGCGCCTACATCGACGAGGAGCAGATCGCCGGGCTCACGGAGTGGTGGGCGACGCAGGGCGAGCCGGAGATCCGCGAGGACCTCCTCGACGAGATCGAGGAAGAGGGGGCGGCCGACGAGGGCTCCTCCGACGACGGCCTCGACCCCGACGAGGACCCGCTGCTCGCCGACGCGGTCACGCTGGTCGTGGAGATGGGCACGGCCTCGACGTCGATGCTGCAGCGGAGGATGCGGCTCGGCTACACGAGGGCGGGCCGGCTCATGGACATGCTCGAGCGCCGCGGCGTCATCAGCGGCTACGAGGGCTCGAAGCCGCGTCAGGTCCTCGTCTCGCAGGCGGACCTCCCGCGGGTGCTCGCCGCGCTCGCGGAGCGCTCCGGCGGCGTCGCCCCGGAGGCGGATGCCGTGGCAGAGCCCGACGTGCCGCAGGAGCCCTCGCTCCCCGACGCCGGGGAGATCCTCGACGCCGGCGATCCGCCCACGGAGACCTGAGGCGGGGGTCGGTACCCTCTCTCGCTCGATGACGGAGATCGGCGCCACCCTCCGAGAGGCACGGATGCGCGCCCGGATCGACATCTCGGAGATCGAGGCCGAGACGAAGATCCGTGCGAAGTACCTCCGCGCGCTCGAGAACGAGGAGTGGGACCTCCTCCCGGGGCCGACCTTCGTCAAGACGTTCCTGCGGACCTACGCCGAGGCGCTCGGGCTCGACGCGAAGCTCATCGTCGAGGAGTACAAGATGCGCCACGAGCGCCCGGGCGAGGCCGAGCACCTGCGGCCGATCTCCGTCTCCCAGTCCCGGAGCCGGATGCGTCCCGCCGCGACCGAGGGCATCCCGCGCGGCTACGTCATCGGGCTCATCGTCGCGCTGCTCGTCGGCGGCCTCTACCTCCTCGGGAGCGGCGGGGACGACGAGGGCACGCGGTCCGCGGACGACGAGACGGCGGTCCCGGCGGCGACCGAGACCACGCCGGAGGAGGACGGCGGCGCCTCGTCGTCGGGGGCCGGCGACGCCGAGGACGAAGGGGAGGACGCCGGCGGAGGCGACGCCGAGCGCGCGCCCGCCGAGTCGGACGACGAGGAGGAGGGGGAGGGCGCGCGCTTCGCCGAGGTGAAGATCGTGCCGACGGGGCCCGTGTACGTCTGCCTGCGGGCCGCCGGCAACCGGACGCTCGTCGACGGGGTCATCCTCGAGCCGGGCGACGACACCGAGACCTTCCGGTCCTCGGAGTTCAAGGTCACCCTCGGGAACGGCAACGTCGAGCTGCGCGTCAACGGCGAGCGCCGTGAGGTGCCGGCCGTGGCCGAGGGCGTCGGCTATCTCATCGACCGCGAGGGGCGTCGCACGCGCCTCGATCCCGACGAGCGGCCCACCTGCGCATGAGCGTCCGCGCCGCTGTCGTCGTCACGGGGACGGAGGTCCTCACCGGCCGGGTGACGGACCGCAACGGGCCGTGGCTCGCCGAGCGCCTCCGCGAGCTCGGCGTCGAGATCGCGCACATCGCGGTCGTCGGCGACCGTCCGGAGGACATCACGGGCGCGCTGCGCTTCTTCGCGGCGGAGGGGATCGACCTCGTCTGCACGACCGGCGGTCTCGGGCCGACGGAGGACGACCTCACCGCGCAGGTCGTCGCCGACTTCCAGGAGCGCGAGATGGCGCACGACGCGGCGCTGGAGGAGCGCATCTGGGACGTCGTCGCGCCGCTGCTGGAGCGCTGGCCCGATCTCGACGAGGAGGCGCTGCGCGTCTCGGCCCGCAAGCAGGCGTTCGTGCCCGACGGCGCGGCCGTCCTCGAGCCCGTCGGCACGGCCCCGGGGCTCGTCGTCCCGCCGTCCGGCGACGGCGGCGGGCCGACGATCGTCGTGCTCCCAGGGCCCCCGCGCGAGCTGCAGCCGATGTGGAGGGACGCCGTCGAGGGCGGGTCCCTCGACGCCGTGCTCGCCGCGAGGACGGAGTACCGGCAGGAGATGATGCGGCTCTTCGGCATCCCCGAGTCGGAGATCGCCGAGACGATGCGGCTGGCGCGCACGGCGGGCATCGACCTCGACGCGCTCGAGATCACCACGTGCCTGCGACGCGGCGAGGTCGAGATCGTGACGCGCTACGAGCCGTCCGCGCGCGAGGCGCACGACGCGTTCGCGGCGTTCGTCGCCGACCGCCACGCCGACACGCTCTTCTCGGTCGACGGGACGTCGGTCGACGAGCAGGTCGCCGCGCTGCTGCGCGAGAGCGGGCGGACGATCGCGGTCGCCGAGTCCTGCACCGGAGGGCTCGTCTTGGGGAGGCTCACGGACCTCGCGGGGAGCTCCGAGTACGTGCGCGGCGGCGTCGTCGCGTACGCGAACGAGGCGAAGACGGACGTCGTCGGCGTCGACGTCCGGCTCATCGAGGAGCACGGAGCGGTGAGCGAGGAGGTCGCGCTGGGCCTCGCCGACGGGGCCCGCGAGCGGCTCGGAGCGGACGTGGGCGTCGGGGTCACCGGGGTCGCGGGACCGGGCGGCGGGACGGACGAGAAGCCGGTGGGCCTCGTGTGGTTCGCGGTGACGACCGGGGCCGGGGCGCGGCGGACGCTGAGCTTCACGCTCCCGGGCGCCCGCTCGGACGTGCGCGACCGCGCGACGACCGTCGTCCTGCACCTCGTGCGGCAGGTGCTGCGGGGGGAGTAGGAGCGGGGGTCGCGGGCGGTTCGGGCCGCTTGTGCGGCGCGGCGCGGGGGCGGGCGCCCCGTCGAACGTCGATCTGCACCCCGTGGCCGCCACGAACGTCGATCTGCACCCCGTGGCCGCCACGAACGTCGATCTGCACCCCCTGGGGAGGGTGGCGATCGACGTTCGTGACCGGCCGGGGGGAGCGCCGCGCCGACGCGCGGTTCCGTCCGCCTTCCTCCGCACAATCTCTGCGAACGCGTGTTCCCTTTGCGCGGGGGCCGGCGTAGCGTCCGTTCCGTCCGATGCGGGGCGGAACATCCCTCGCGACCCACAGCGACGAGAGGCAGAACGGAACCACATGTCCACGACCGACGAGAAGGCCGCGAAGGCCCGCGACGAGGCCCTCAAGGGGGCACTCACCCAGATCGAGCGCCAGTTCGGGAAGGGGTCGGTCATGAAGATGGGGGACGAGGACGCGCGGGTGCGCATCCAGGCCATCCCGACCGGCGCGCTCTCGCTCGACCTCGCGCTCGGGATCGGCGGCGTCCCGCGCGGGCGGATCGTCGAGGTCTTCGGGCCGGAGTCCTCCGGCAAGACGACGCTCATGTACCACGTCATCGCCGAGGCGCAGCGCCTCGGGGGCGTGTGCGCGTTCATCGACGCCGAGCACGCGATGGACCCGCTCTACGCCGAGAAGATCGGCGTCGACATCGACGAGCTGCTCGTCTCGCAGCCGGACTACGGCGAGCAGGCGCTCGAGATCGCCGACATGCTCGTCCGCTCGGGTGCCGTCGACCTCATCGCGATCGACTCCGTCGCGGCGCTCACGCCGCGGGCCGAGCTCGAGGGGCAGATGGGCGACACGACCGTCGGCCTCCAGGCGCGGATGATGAGCCAGGCGATGCGCAAGCTCGCCGGCAACCTCAACCGGACCGGCACGGTCTGCGTCTTCACGAACCAGATCCGCGAGAAGGTCGGGGTCATGTTCGGCTCGCCGGAGACGCAGCCGGGCGGCCGGGCGCTCAAGTTCTACTCGTCCCAGCGCCTCGACATCCGCCGGATCGAGACGCTCAAGGAGGGCACGGAGGCCGTCGGCAACCGGGTCCGCGTGAAGGTCGTGAAGAACAAGGTCGCTCCGCCGTTCCGCCAGGCGGAGTTCGACATCGAGTTCGGGAAGGGCATCTCGACGTCGGGCTGCATCCTCGATCTCGGGATCGAGAACGACATCGTCCAGAAGTCGGGCTCCTTCTTCTCCTACGACGGCGAGCGTCTCGGGCAGGGCCGGGCGAACGCGAAGGCCTACCTCGACGAGAACCTCGAGGTCGCGCGCGAGATCGAGGCCAAGATCTACACGGCGCTCGGCGTCGAGCGCGACGGCGTGGCGGATCTCGACACGCCGATCGACGAGGGGCTGGCCGGCGAGGAGTCCGGGGTCATCGAGGGCCTCGAGGCGACGACGGGCTCGTGAGGCGGCGCGCGGAGCCGGACGCGACGACGGAGGCCGCCGGGGTGCAGGACGACCCCGAGCTGCGCCTCCAGCACGCGCTCGACCTCGCGTACCGCTACCTCTCGCGACGGGACAGGACCGCTGCGGAGGTGCGCCGTCACCTCGAGAGCAAGCGCGTCGAGCCCGACACGGTGCTCGACGCGATCGCCGATCTCGAGCGCGCCGGGTACGTCGACGACGAGCGGTACGCGCGGCAGTTCACGGAGGACCGGCGCTCGCTCGACGACTGGGGTCCTGAGCGGATCGAGCGGCGCCTCGTGCAGGCGGGCATCGATCCGGCGCTCGCCGCGTCGACGGTCGCCGACCGCGACGCGGAGGACGAGCTCGACGCGGCGGTCGGCCTCCTGCGGCGGCGGCTGCGCGGCGTCCCGGAGAGCGACAAGGAGCGCGAGAAAGCGCTCGGGATGCTCGTGCGCAAGGGCTACGCGCTCGAGCTCGCCTACGACGCCGTGCGCGCCTTCGAGCGCGAGGCGGCGGCGTAGCGGGGCGCCGCCCCGCCGGCCGCCCGCCCCGCTCCGCCGAGAACTCAGGACCGGTCCCCAGGCGTCACGGTCCGAGTTCTCGCCGCGTGGTCCGCGGCGTCGCCCCGCCCCGCTCCGCCGAGAACTCAGGACCGGCCCCCAGGCGTCACGGTCCGAGTTCTCGCCCCGCGGGGCCGCGCGTCGCGCTGCGACCCGCGTCCTCGCCCCGCCATCCGCGTCCTCGCGCTCGTGCGGGCGCCCGCCAACCTGCCGAAAGCCGTCCGGGACTCTCCGCCGGTGCATTAGAGTCGGGACGGCGAAGGACCGACCGTCCGCCCGACCGAACCACCTGCACGAGCACCCTTCCTGACCACCACGACCGGCGCCTCGATCGGCCGCGTCTTCGCCCCAACGTCACACCGGAGACCGCACGCGCGCACCATGGCGCCGGCGGGGAGAGGACACCGACCATGGAGCTCGTACTGGGGGCCGCCGTCATCGCACTCGGCATCGTGGTGGCGGCCGTCGTGCTCGGACGCACGCGTCACTCGCCGCTCACCGCGGGAGCCGCCGGGCCCGCGACGCCGACCGCGCCGGCGGGCCGGCCGCAGCGCGGAGCGCCGGACGTGGCCGACCGACCCGGGGCGGCTCCAGCGCCGCCCGCCGAGGCC
This sequence comes from Paraconexibacter sp., assembly GCF_059438195.1. NCBI lineage: Bacteria > Bacillati > Actinomycetota > Thermoleophilia > Solirubrobacterales > Paraconexibacteraceae > Paraconexibacter > Paraconexibacter sp. The sequence continues at coordinate 2,379 of NZ_JBLKKY010000015.1, read as the reverse complement.
GCTCCGGCGCCCGGTCCCGCGACCGCCCCGTCCGCCAGCGCGCCGCCCGCCGCCGCGGCGCCCAGCCCCGTCGAGACGACGCTCGCGCGCCGGCTCGACGAGATCGACGCGCGGATGGCCGAGCTCGCCGCGCGCGAGAAGCAGCTCGACGCCCGCGAGGCCGAGCTCGACGAGCTGCGCGCGCAGCAGGTCGCGGAGCTCGAGCGGATCTCGAGCCTCGGCGCGGGACAGGCGCGCCAGGCGCTCCTCAAGGAGGTCGAGGACGACGCGCGCCACGACCGCGCGAAGCTCCTGCGCCAGATCGAGGAGGAGACGAAGCGCGACGCCGAGCGGCGCGTCCGGTCGATCCTCTCCGTCGCCATGCAGCGCCTCGCCGCCTCGCACGCCGCGGAGACGACGGTCACCGTCGTGCAGCTCCCCAGCGACGACATGAAGGGGCGCATCATCGGGCGCGAGGGCCGGAACATCCGGGCCCTCGAGAACCTCACCGGGGTGGACTTCATCATCGACGACACCCCGGGAGCGGTCGTCCTCAGCGCGTTCGACGGCGTGCGTCGCGAGCTCGCCCGGCTCACGCTCGAGCGCCTCCTCGCGGACGGCCGGATCCACCCGGCGCGGATCGAGGAGACCTACTACCAGTGCAAGAGCGACCTCGAGAGCCACATCGTCGAGACCGGTGAGCAGGCCGTCATGGAAGCCGGCGTCCAGGGCCTCGACCCCGAGCTCGTCGAGATCCTCGGCCGCCTGCGGTTCCGCACGAGCTACGGGCAGAACGTCCTCGCGCACTCCGTCGAGTGCGCGCAGCTCGCGGCGATGATGGCCGACGAGCTCGGCGCGAGCGCGAAGACCGCGCGCCGCGCCGCGCTGCTCCACGACATCGGCAAGGCGGTGAGCCACGAGATCGAGGGTCCGCACGCGCTCGTCGGCGGCGACCTCGCACGCCGCCACGGCGAGTCGGAGGCCGTCGCGCACGCGATGGAGGCGCACCACAACGAGGTCGAGCCGCAGACGGTCGAAGCGGTCATCGTCCAGGCCGCCGATGCGCTCTCCGGCGCTCGGCCGGGCGCACGCGGGGAGTCGCTCGACATGTACGTCAAGCGCCTGCGCGACCTCGAGCAGCTCGCCTCGCGCCACCGCGGCGTCGAGAAGGTCTACGCGATGCAGGCGGGCCGCGAGATCCGGGTCATCGTCGCGCCCGAGGACGTCCGCGACGAGGACGCCAGTGTCCTCGCGCGCACGATCGCCCGCGAGATCGAGCAGGAGCTCGAGTATCCCGGCCAGATCAAGGTGACGGTCATCCGGGAGTCGCGGGCGACCGACTACGCGAAGTAGCCCCCGGCGCGGCCGACGACAGGAGCGTGTCGCTACCCTGGGCGATGCCGATGAAGCGCTACCACGTCACGACGTTCGGCTGTCAGATGAACGAGCACGACTCCGAGCGGATGAAGGGCATGCTCGAGACGCTCGGCTACGAGGAGTCGGCCGAGGCCGACGACGCCGATCTCATCCTCTTCAACACGTGCTCGATCCGCGAGTCGGCCGACTCGCGGTTCATCGCCCACCTCGGCCGTGCGAAGCGCCTCAAGCGCGAGCGCCCGGACCGCGTCGTCGGGGTCGGCGGCTGCTGGGCGCAGTCCGTGAAGGACGAGGTCTTCGAGCGCTTCCCGTTCGTCGACGTCGCGTTCGGCCCGGGCCAGATCGGCAAGCTCGCCGAGTTCCTCACGTCGGACTCCCTCAGCGCGCAGGGCTACTTCGAGTTCGAGGAGTTCCCCGCGCACCTCCCGACGAAGCGCGCCCGCGACATCCAGGCATGGGTGCAGATCAGCGTCGGCTGCAACATGAAGTGCGCGTACTGCATCGTCCCGTCGACGCGCGGACGGGAGTCGTCACGGCCGTTCGACGACCTCGTCGCCGAGGTCGAGCGCCTCGCCGCCGACGGCGTGCGCGAGGTGACGCTCCTCGGCCAGAACGTCAACGCCTACGGGCGCGATCTCCGGGTGGGCGGGGTTCCCAGTCCTCGGTCCTTCGCCGAGCTGCTCCACGCCGTCGACGCCGTCGAGGGCATCGATCGCATCCGCTACACGAGCCCGCACCCGCAGGACATGAAGGAGGACGTCTGCATCGCGCACGCCGAGCTCGCGAGCGTGTGCCCGCACGTCCACCTCCCGCTCCAGGCCGGCTCCTCGCGGATCCTCAAGGCGATGCGCCGAACCTACGACCGCGGGCGCTTCATGGACCGCGTCGCGCTCATCCGCGAGCACGTGCCGGACGTCGCGCTGACGACCGACGTCATCGTCGGCTTCCCCGGCGAGACCGAGGAGGACTTCGCCGAGACGCTCGAGGTCTGCGAGGAGGTCGGCTTCGACGGCGCCTTCACCT